>JBKJSQ010000134.1:0-5491 GCA_046594495.1 Minisyncoccia bacterium
ACCCGCGCTAGAGAAATATCTGGTGTACTACAACACCGCACGTATGCATATGGGCATCGACTTCAAAACACCCGCTCAAATGCTCCAAGTGATTCCAAGGTCTTGATTACTTAACGATATTGCTGTTTCAGGCTTTCTATATACCCCTCCACTGTTTGCTCGGTCTTCCAGCCGAATTCGTTCTCCGCACGCGAGGTGTCACAAATGGAGTCCATGCGATTCCCCTGCCGCTCCGGGAGCATGGTTACCTCCCCTCCGAACATCTGTGCAATCTCGAGCACCGTGTGCGACTCATGCGAACCGAGCCCATAATCATCACCATGTCCCTTTTCACCAACCAACATTACGCCGCGCGCGATGTCGCCCGCAAATGTGAAATTTCGTTTCTGCGTACCGGGAGCTACCACCGTGATGGGCTGGCCAGCAAAAAATTGCGTTTTGAATCGCCCTATGACCGATGCGTACGGACCGGTCGCGAGCTCCTGCGCGCCATAGGCGTTGTAGAAGTACGTAATAGCATACGGAAGCTTGAACCAGTTGCCGTAATTACGCGCGAGCTCTGTGTTGCTTGCTTTCATCCACGCGTATGGGCTCTGATCGCGTCCGAGTCCGCCGTCGGCAAACTTAGTGCTTGAGCCGGCATACACAAGCTTGCACCCGCGCTGTCTCCAATACTCAAATACGCAGTGTGTACCATGTACATTGCTTTGCCATACGAGCTCCAAATCTTCGAAGCTTTGTTCCACGCGAGAGTATTCGCCAAGGTGAATAATCAGTTTCGGATTCTCATGACCAAGAAGTTTTTCGATATCCTTGGTGTGCCCTTCTACATACTCCGCACCAGACACATGATTATCTTTTGAGCCGATAAAGTAGTTATCGAGTGATACCACACGATACCCTTTCCCAAGGAGCAGTGTAATCAGGTGCGTTCCGATAAGCCCGGCTCCGCCAGTTACCAATACCGTTTCTATCTGTTTGGTTGCTTCGGCCATAAAAATCAAGACTACACCGCTTACTCGCTTTCCTCAATGTCCCATTCGCGTTTCTTGGAGTGAGAAATAAGCGATGCGATCGCACCGGTGCTCAGTGCGAGTGCTGCAGCTACAAACCACCACATCGAACCCCCGAGCGATCCGACTGCTGCAGATTGTGCCATCACATCAGTTGCCGTTGCATTCACTACAGTATGAGGATCGTTCAACTCTTCTGCTTCAGCATCTGTTACAACAACTGTGGGTTTTTTAGTCTTTTTTTTCGTTGTTTTTGCGGGCTTCGCTGCAGCCTTTACTGTCGCTTGGACCGACGATGCGGTGGCATTTTTTCCATTCGGCGTTGGGCGCGCATGAATCCACGCGCCGTTATGCAACTGCAACGAATCTCCGTTTCCAGCCCCACCCGCTGATTTTGTGTACGAAGCGGAATTCACTATCGCTGTTCCGCTCAAAATGGAGATTGTTGCGCCGGTATTATTCAAACTCATGGCTGTGTCGATTACGTTCGCAATGCTCGGAAATGCACCGACGAAGGTCGTTGCATCCGACGCGAGCACTGCGTAGCTGTCTGGGGCGATATGCACGGATCCCACACCCCCGTTTTTTGGTGGTGCGTTCAATACATGATTCGATTTGTCCGTAAACTTGAATTTAGAAAGATCGATACTTACCGTACCGCTATTGTAAATTTCAATCCACTCACGTTTCGTGTCTGCCCCCGAGGGGTCATACATGATCTCAGTGATTCGAATTTCGGCACCCGTAATAAGCGGTGCGCCAAGTGACAGAAGACATAACACGAAGATACTCGTTCTCATCAAATCAAGTATGAACCCTTTCTCATCTCTATATTCTGACAGACACAAGCGCATGTGGATTAATGAGTGACGTCCGACATCACTCATATATACTTTGCATATGGACCTATACCACGTACTCAATCGAGGTGTCGATAAACGAGTCATTTTTGACGACGACCAAGACCGCTCTCGGTTTGTTCACGATTTGTATGAATTTAATGATTCAAAGCGCGCAAAGAATAGTGCCCGGCGCATCAACGAACACATGAGTGATGTCGGACGTCGTTCAACTGAATCACGGGATATGCTCGTCGATTTACACGGGTGGTGTCTCATGGGAAATCATTACCACCTGCTCATGTCGGAACGCATCGAGGGCGGACTGAGTGAGTTCTTACAGAAATTAAATGGCGGCTACGCAAAATATTACAATGAAAAAAACGGACGGGTCGGTGCACTTTTTCAGGGAAAAACGAAGCGAGTACTGATTGAGTCAGACGCCCACTTTCTGCATATTCTTCACTACATTCATCTCAACCCGCTCGATTTTTCTGCCGGTGCAAAGCGGTGGCGAGAACAAAGGATTCAGAGTGCTGACAAAGCACTGCGTCATTTGGAGCAGTACCGCTGGAGTAGCTTTAGCGACTATTGTAATGTAAAAAATTTCCCCTCTATAATTACAACGTCGTTGTTCTCCGAAATCTTTAAGGATTATCGCCGTTCAATGCGCTCATACGTACGCGATATTCAATCCTCGTCGATACGCGAACTGCTATTGGAATGAGTGACGTCCGACGTCACTCATCAGTCGTCGGAATCGCGGTCGGTGCCGTTGAGCACTCGCTGTAATACACGGTGCGAGACTTCCCCATTGTGGGCCTCGTGGGTGTGCGCTGAGCGATGCTGTGCGGCGCTGTGAGCGTTTGACTGCGAGCGAGACTCCTCGGTCGCGCGATCTGAATGAACTCCGTGATGTGGTTCTTGCTGCTTAGAGCGGTGCAATTCTGCACGTTCTACCTCTCGCTCCTCATGAACCAGCTCTCTTTGTTTTGCTTCGACAAGCGTATCTCTCGGACGCGGCGGAACATGAGGTTGGGCTGTGTGGGCAGAAACCCATTCTCTCGCCTTCTGAGGCGGATCTTGCGGATGACGCTGTTGCTCCCGAGCATGCTGTGGTTTATGCAGTTGCGGACGCTCTGCTTTGGCGGCGTTCTTTTCGCGGATTAATTCGAGCGGCGATTTTGTGGGAGTCAGAGGCGATGCATCTGTTTTTGCCATCTCGTTCTGCACCTTTTGTCCCTTCGCTTTCTCAATCGCATTTTTCAGCGCATTTTTATGCAACTGCGCATCTGCTTCACGTTTGGATTGGAGGTCAAACGGACGTGGAATCTGCGCTCGTGGCGCGATCTGCGGATTCACATGACCGATGCGCTCAGGCGGTCGGGGTATTACGCGAGCCACAGGTTGCAGGGTTCGAGGTGCCTGTTGAATTTCATGTATTTTGGCACTCAGTGTTTCGCGCGGTCGCTCAGCTTCTTGCGGCGTTGCCGCAAATTTCTCGCGAGGAGTCGTACCTCCCTGCGGTGCCGCGTTCCATCCGTTGGAAGACCGTGGCGCATCGCGACGCTCTCCCTTCTTTTCCTTAGGCGGTGGCACGAACTCCGTTTGTTTGCGATTGATCTCTGCTTCTACATCGGTGCGCAAGCGGGCGTACGCTGCGCGTGACGCCATCACAACATCGTTGCGGTATGAAATAGACGGCGCTTCGATGGGCGGAATGGTTTCGGCCGAAAACGGCGGGCTACCCACGCCGTCTATCATGAGCGTGAGGTAAATCTGTCCGATGCCCAGTCCCACAAGATCCTCCGGCAGGAACGTGGGCTGGAATACTGTTTCGAGCACCTCCGCATCAAATGGACCTACACGGAATACGATAAGCGTACCCACGTTGCCAAAGACCGCGTCGCGCACCTCTTCGTCCATCTGTTCGATGTATTGGTTGGCCAATGTGAGCGCAAGTTTGTATTTACGCGACTCGGAGAGAATGTCGGCGAATGCTTTGTTCATCATCGACTGGAATTCGTCTACGTAAAAGTAAAATCGTGGAAGCTTTGCCATGCGAGCCGCCGGTTCATCGGCGCGAGACATTGCAGCGAGATATATTTTGACCGTGAGCATCGAGCCTAAGAGCGCGGCATTTGTTTCGCCCATTCGGCCTTTCGAAAGATTGACGATGAAAATTTTCTTTTCATCCATTATTTTCCGAAGATCAAACGATGAGGTGGACTGGCCCACCATGTGGCGAATGAGCGGGTTCGCAATGAACTGACCGATCTTGTTTTGAATCGCCGGCGTTGCCTCTGCGGTGTATCGATCGGTAAAGCTCGCGAACTCCTCTGTCCAGAATGCCTTCACAATTGGGTCGGTGACTTTTTCTACAACCGCTTCGCGAAACGTTTTGTTAGTGAGCATGCGATTTACATCCAAGAGCGTTGAGCCCGGATACTCCAGAAGCGCGAGCATCACGTTCTGCAATATGTAGGCCATACGAGCACTCCACTGATCTTCCCAAATACGTTCAAATGCCCCCATGAGACCGGAGACAATGAGGTGGCGCTTGTCATAGCCCACATCTTCCATCACGTTAAATCCCATCGGGTAGTCGGTATCGAACGGGGCGAGATACACAACGTCTTTGATGCGCTCCTGCGGCACGAAGTCGAGCAACTTTTCAGCGGTCGAGCCGTGTGGGTCGATGAATGCGATGCCTTCGCCATTCTGGATGTCTTGTATAGCCATATTCTCGAGCATGGTCGATTTACCCATACCCGTTTTTCCGATGACGTAGATGTGTTTGCCGCGATCAACCGCACGGATGCCAAACATGTCGCGCTTACCGCGCGTGTGCGTTGCCGCAAAATAGGTAATGCGACGATCATCATTGCCATGATCCATGTGGATGGGTTTTATATCGTGATCATCATGATGGGAGGGGTCCGCCATGCAGGCAGTATATCAAAATTGCCTCGCGGTCTTATCCAGTTATTGGTACTGGATGTACATCGGCTGCGGCGTAAGCTTGAGCAGCTCCTCCGGGCTTAAGAGCGCCGGTGATGGCGCAAACAAATCGTTCTTATAGAAAATTTTGAATCCAGTGAACTGCACCGGCATCGGAATGATCACGTGCTGGTAGGTGCCTTTTTTCTTTGCAGGACTTCCCCAGCCGTCCATATGCATAACAATTTGCACTTCTTCGAGTGGCTTTATCAGACGGGTATTGGTAACCATATCCTGCGTGAATCGGTGCACGACGAGCACTTTAGGCGGCAGATCGTGATCCCGCACGAGTTTTGCCAAGTACTCCGCCGCAAAGTTGATATCCGCAGCGTCGAACGAGCCGATCACTTTGCCGGGCCGAACACCAGTTTTCATTGAAAACTCCGGGTCGATGCCAAGGTGAACATTTGGAAGCTTTAGGTAGTCTTCGTATATCGGGAGCTCTTTCTGCAGGGTGCTTAGCGATACTTGAAAATCAATGAATACAATGCCATTCACCTTCTTGGCCACTTCAAGCGCCTTATCAATCTGGCTGTCTGGCATGCGAAGTCGGTACATACCGTCTTTACCCGCAGCTACTTGCGCAGTCATAACGATGTAATGGATAGCGGGCATAACAGGCGTGGCTGGATCTGCCGC
>JBKJSQ010000159.1:0-3012 GCA_046594495.1 Minisyncoccia bacterium
GTCATCGACACGGTCTTGATGCCAATGTAACAGCTTTGACTGTGTGGCAGGAGGCGTGTCTCCTGCCACACAGTAGAGTGCTATTATTTATATACAAACATATGTTCCTCCTTTTCATTTCTTTCATCGCCGGCGTACTGACCGCGCTCGCGCCGTGCATCATCTCGCTATTGCCTGTCATCATCGGCGGCTCGCTCACTGGAGAGCGCTCAAACAAGCGCGCGCTTGTCGTTACTGCATCACTCGGTATTTCCGTCATTCTCTTCACGTTGTTACTCAAAGCGTCCACGGTATTCATTAATGTTCCACCGGAAGTGTGGAAAATTATCTCCGGCACAATCATCATTGTGCTCGGTTTTCTGATGGTGTTTCCAAAACTGTGGGATAGTTTGCCGTTCCTCAATCGAATCAATCGCGACTCAAACAAGCTACTCGCAACAGGCTATAAAAAGCAAAACTTTTTCGGCGATGTGCTTGTCGGTGCAGCGCTTGGCCCTGTCTTTGCGAGCTGTTCACCAACGTATTTCTTGATTCTTGCGACAGTCTTACCGACGAGCTTTGCGCTTGGGCTGCTGTATCTCGTGGTGTACGCGCTCGGGCTCACGCTCATGCTACTTATAATCACGATCGGCGGACAAAAATTACTGGATAAGCTCGGAGTTGCATCGGATTCATATGGTTGGTTCAAGCGATCAATCGGTGCACTTTTTATTCTGGTGGGTCTTGGTATCACATTTGGAATTGATCAAAAAATACAGATCGCACTCAGTGGGGGATTGTTCGATACATCTAGAATTGAGCAAATCCTGCTCGAGAAGCAGGGAGGATCAACGCTCATGCCGGAGAACGCAAATACTTTGAATGAGACGCTCACGGTGCCGGACAACGCGACTTCAGAAGAACGAGAATCCATAAAGCTCACGAAATATCCGAAAGCACCGGACATCGTTCGGCCAAGCGGATTTTTGAATAGCGACGGTAAACCGGTGCAGATCTCCGATTACAGAGGAAAGAAAGTAGTGCTCATCGACTTTTGGACGTACAGCTGTATCAATTGCATCCGCACGACGCCATACCTAAATGCGTGGTATGAAAAGTATGAAGATCAGGGTTTGGAGATCATTGGCATTCATACGCCGGAGTTTGCGTTTGAGCATAAAATTGAGAATGTGGCAAAAGCTATCAGCGAGCGCGGCATACAATTCCCGGTCATCCTCGATAATGACTACGCCACGTGGAGTGCGTTTAAAAATCAGTACTGGCCTCGAAAATACTTGATCGATATCGACGGGTACATTGTGTATGACCATGCAGGCGAAGGTGACTACGATGTTACGGAGAAAGAGATTCAAAAAGCGCTTGCAGAACGTGCTCGCGTGATGGGACTTGGCGCTACCGTTCCGGGCGACATCGTTGCACCGGGGGGTGTGATGGATGTAGATTTCGGAAAAGTCGGATCGCGGGAAACATACTTTGGCAGGGCAAGAAATACCGACCTCGGCAACGGCACACGCGAGATTCAACAATTTACCGTTCCCTCAAACCCTTTGCGAAACACGTTGTATTTATCAGGGCGATGGACCATTACCGACGAGTTTGCTCGTTCTGAGAGTGCGGGATCGATCGTGTACAAATATTCTGCAAAGAATGTATACCTTGTGATGAGCGCAGCAAAAGGTGCAACTGTCACCATTAAACTCGATGGAAAAGAAGTGCAAACGATTCGTGTGCAGGAGCACGCGCTGTACCCAATCGTATCGGGTGAGGAGTATGCTGAACATCAATTAGAAATTATCGTACCGGAAAGTGGACTTGAGGCATACGCATTTACATTCGGATGATTGAAGCGCCGCGTCATCAAATCTACATGCGTGACCGTAGATTATTACCCCTTATACGGGGTAATTTTCTTTTTATGCAAAGTATTTTTAATAATCGTCAGTCGTACAGTCTCGCAGGTCTTTCATTTGTATGCGCAGCGTGGATTGTGTTCGCGACACCGGTGCATGCTCAATCATCCACAAGTACACCGAGCGTACCAAATGGAGGAGATGTGCCGAGTGCTCGTGACCTCTTTGGCCAAATACTGCGCGTGCGAGATACCACGCCCGCAGCGATACATCCAACCGGCTCCGATACTGGCTCGGCAACATCGTCGGGCTCTTCGATACGAGATCTCATTCCCGATCTTCGCGATATTTTAAATCGTGCGAGTTCAACTGCCACCAGCTCTTCTCAGAGTGGACTCGGGAGCGGTATTACAGACTTAGTTAATGACACACTGAGTTCAAGCATGGTGAGTGGTGGATTCGGTGCATCAATTGCGTCTGCAGTAACTGGCGGTACGAATGGTTTTGGAACATCAGAATTCGGACCATTCATTAAATGTGTTTTGATTGCACCTATCGGATGGCCGCTGCCCACGTACTCCAGCGAGTGTAACGCAACAACAACTCATAAGGCACGGATCACCATCATTAAGAATACTATCAACGGAAACGGCTCGTTCGACTTTATGCTGAGTGGCTCAGGAAATGCAACCACTTCGATTCTGACGACATCAAATTCTGGAAGTGTGCAGTACCTCACGAATCCTGGCACATTCGTCATCACGGAGCTTGCAAAGGACGGGTGGACTCAAACGAGTCGAGGATGTCAAAGTCAGCACGCGTCATCGACTGGTGGCGCAATAGGTAATTCTGGATGGTCGGTACTTGTGCATGCCGGAGACGACATTGTCTGTACGTTCGTTAATACTGCTTCGACGACTCCCGGCGGTGGTGGAGGTGGGTGCACCGAAAACTGCGGCGGCGGCGGATGCGTATCCAACTGCGGAGGCGGTAGTAATTCCGGTGGAGGCAATCCCAGCAGCGGCTCGAACGCTGGTGGCGGAGGGGGAGGCGGACGTGGAAACGGCCCCGTCCCAAGTGGAGGCGGATCAGTACCGGGCGAAGTATTGGGAAACACGACAAGTAATCCCGTCATCAATCTCGCACTTCCAGGTGTACCGAA
>JBKJSQ010000001.1:0-2937 GCA_046594495.1 Minisyncoccia bacterium
ATGGCATCCATCCGCCAAAATCCCATGGCTTTGGGTCGTGAATCCACATGAGGCTCGATGCAATTGAAATGAGTGCGTATGTAACGACTGCAATAAAAAACACCACAGGGAGTGGCATCGCAAAAAAGAGTGGTGCTTGGAGCGACTCGTACCAGCTCAGTGTGTGAGCGGTGACATAGAGCGCGGCAACGCCACCGGCAACGAAGCACAAGCCAGAAGCGATCATAATTCGCATCCATGTCGGTATGATAACCATAGGCCACCATATAGCCACAGTATTAGTATTTAGTCAAGTACGAGCAGGGTGATTAGATATTTTGAGTGGGCTTCATCGTGGGATACATCCAATGAATCGTTTTGACACTGGTTGGCCAGCACTGTATAACGACTGCGGTTTATAGGGCACGAAAGGAATATCGCATGTCCGCCGTAATGACTGGAAATGATCGTAAGGTGTTGCAGGAGACGAACGTGGGCCTCCAGCTCATCGTCGACACTACACAGGCGCAGTCGAGCGCAATGGTGTTGCTGCAATGGTGCATGGCCAAGCCATTCATCGACTACTTAGTCGAGAACAACATCCGCAAGGCCTATCTGCTGCTTTCTGTTCGAAATCCGGCTGGCGTCGAGACACGCTACTTGTATGACTTGAGCAGTGAACAAGAAATCGTTCAGTTCCGCACACCCGGCGAGCACACGCTGAACGCGGTCATCGTCTGGAACGCGAACGCACGGATACTCAAGGACCGCTTGCTGTATAAAGAAGGCGGTCGATACTGGTACGACATCGACCATTTGCTCGGAATGAATACGGAAAAGCACTCGTCGCGAATCAAAATGAAGAGGATGGGGTCGGCAGAGGCAGTCCTCACCGTTCCGTCGGCGTTCTTTGCACCACAGCTCTCGTCAACGGAAAACTGGTGGATCAACCTCATGTTTCCGTCTTCGGCGCAGAACTCGTGCTCGATACGGCGACGCCGCATGTTTGCCTATACCCTGCAGCCACTCGTGCTGTTGGTGTGGGTCAGTATCAAGGCACTGTGGCGATTCGCGATTGCGTTCGTCATGGGCGTGCTGCTTGGATTGCGCTGTGACTGGCGCGCAATCGTTCAGCCGTTCGAGAAAGGCTATGAAGACGTGTGGGCACGAAACCCGAACAACACCTCGTGGCTTATGCGAAGGTCCGATAAGAAGATGCGAGAATGGGCTGACTTCTGGTTACTCTGCACACCCATGGTTCAAATCGTGGTGTCGCTAATTGCAATCTCTGTTGCGGCGGGGGCCAAGAACGAACTGACGCTGCTCAGTTTCGTACTCAGCTATGTCGCTGTTGTTGTTGCCATCGTTGCGTTCTTCTCGGCAATCTACTTTGGCGGCAAGGTAAGCGACAACTACCGCCAGTGGTTTACGTCGCTCTGGGCGCGACTGCGACCAACGCGCCTCGAGCATCTCGCGTGCACGACTGCGCCGGTGCACGGGCTGCGACCCACGCGCTACCGACCTCGGTTCTTTATACAGTACGTTAAGTCGCTGTATTGCAGACCGCTCGCCAGTTAAACGACGGCAGTGTCGTCATATATACCGTCCCGGAGCTTGTGCTTCGGGACGGTTCCTTTATACCGAATGTGGTTTTTTCTCTCTACATTTTTCTGTTACTATGCGCGTGCAAAAAGAAGTATTTCCGGGCCGTAGTATACCGGTAGTACGCATGGCTGGGGGTCATGTAGACCGGGTTCGATCCCCGGCGGCCCGACGTGTTTTCGTGAGAAATACAACGCCTAGGAATGGGGGTCATGTGCAATTAGTCACTTGGGGTTCGATCCCCGGCGGCCCGACACGAACGAAGTTAGTGATGCCGAAGCAGAGCGAAAGCTCTGCGTCGGGGATCGAACGCCGGAGCGATGTGACCCAAGCTTGGCGAACCGCGAGGCGGTGCCCAGACAAATGTTTGCGACGGCAAACGTTTAGTCGAGGGAGTTCCCCGGCGGCCCGACAATTTGTTGCAACCTGACAGACTCTTGGGCTGAGGGTCATGTGAATTTAGTCGAAACCGTCACCAAGGTCCGGCCTTAGTGACGGGGGAGCATTAGTAGCGGTCATCAAGGTCCGGCCTTGTGACGTCGGTGCAGGGGAGATTCGGGGTAGATGAGAGATGGAGATGGCTAAAATAAATGTCTGTAGTAGAGTAGCGCCAGACGCAATCTCAGTGGGAGACATAGAGATGAACGACTTCGAGATGATTACGAAAATAGGCGACTTGCTTCGTGGCAAGGACAGTAGTGTGTGGTGCGAGATTCTCGAAAAGACTCTCAAGCACGAAGATCCATACGCAATCCGAGTCCCGCAGGTACCCATCTTAGATGTGAACTGGCGAGAAGACGTTGATCCTGAAAATCTCATCACGGCTCTGCTTGCAAAGCCGAACATGGAGATTGACGAGAAGATCATCGCTGCTTTCGAGCGTATAAAGAGGAGTTCGTCTTTTTCTTTCCAGAAAGCGCTTCGTCACCATAATGGACAGGTGTTGGTTCAATTTCAGCCGCATGCATTTGGAGTCGAGTACGACAGCTACGAGCGTGACACTTTCGGTGCCAATGCAAGCATTAGTTATCCCAAAGTTGTCGAGGCTGCACTAAAGTACGGATTCAAGCAGCCTGACTTAATCTCGGCGCTGTACTTTCGCGCCCGCTTCCTCGATGCTCATCGATACTCCGAGGGAACGAGCTACTACGTCGCTTGCAAACCATTACTATATGCGGATGACAAACCGCCGATTATCCCTTTTCTCGACTACGACAGGTATCGCGGTTGGGCAATTAGAGGTCAGGAAGTTGATACTCCGCTCGACATGAGCCATGGCACCGGGCAAGGCGAACATTTCGAATCAACTTTTGTGTTCATGCTTCCGCGTCATCGACCAATCTGATAAGGCGGCAC
>JBKJSQ010000095.1:0-7215 GCA_046594495.1 Minisyncoccia bacterium
TGTCGAAGCCATGGTGCGCAGCACCTGCCAGGTGATGGCCGGCAGCAGCGCCTCGTCGAGCGCCACCGTCATCTTCGTCGCAGGAGTGGGGCCGGTGGATGCCGCGGCCTATCGCAAGCTGCGCGAAAGCGGTGAAGGCATGTGCGAGGTGGTGCGCTCGGCCTGCAAGAGCGATTGGGAGGGGGCGCAGTGCAAGGCTTCGCGGGCGCTTTGGCCCTCGGCGGCCGGCGGCTGAAACGAAAAAGCCCGGCGGGTGCCGGGCTCGATGGAACGTCGGGGAGCCGACGGTCTTGCGGATCAGGCCGACTTGCGGCGGCGGGCCATGAAGCCGATGGCGCCCAGGCCGGCGAGCATCAGGGCGTAGGTGCTGGGCTCCGGCACGGCGGTGATGCCGACGACGAGGTCGTCGTAGTCGGCGTCAACGACGGCACCGTCGTTAAACCCGAGGACCAGGTCAAACTCATTGTTGTAGCCTCTCCATGCGGTGAACTGGCCGTTTACCACCGTGCCCAACACGGCATAGCTTTCATACTCCAATGGTGCGCCGCCGTTAGGCACCGTACCGCCGTCAACCGCGTCCTTGAAAAAGAAGGAAAGCGGGCCGGCGGAGACTGTAATCGGGCCGGAATTCGTCGGCGCGGTGGCCAGATTGTCAAACACCAACACGTCATTGACGTAAAACTCGTTGAGGTGTCCCGCTTCCTTGCCTAGAAAGGTTGCGTAGAGCGGTCCTTGTGTCACCGCAATCAACGCATCCACGATTCCCTCGGTGAACGTCGGCGAGAGAACGGGAGGTGCCGAGTAGTCACTGAACGTAGTAGACGGGCCCGGTGCGTAAGTGAACTGGGCATGCGCGCCGGACGCGACCAACACCGCGCTTGCGGCGATCAACGATTTCATCTTCATATGCTTCCCTCGATCTGTAGCAATCAACCAAAAACGCTTGGTTCGCCTTGCCAGGGCTTCCTGGACAGACGCAAGAGTAGCGATCTGTGCGGTACCGAACACTCCCCGATACGAGTGGGTGGCTCCCTCTCCGCGCACGACATTAGGAGCGGCGTATACCGTCAAATGACAACTCCGTTCTTTGACTGGAAGGGAGGCACTTATGCTCCTGGCGCGCTTCATTCAGCCTCTATGACACCATCCGTATTGCCGAAAATTGTCAAGCCGTATCTGCTTGTGCTCTTTTCGGTGCCTTTCTACATAGATGAGTCAGGTCGCCGGTTCGTTGATCCGCTCTGGGCGAAAGACCTGATCGAACACACCCGCTACATCGAGCGGCTGGTTCTTGCTTCCCCGGTCAGAGAGGGTCCGCGGCCGGCAAACGCGGTTGCCCTGGATGACTTCGAGGAGTTACGGCGAGTAAGTTGCGTCGAGTTGCCTGACGCGCGGAGCCTGGGCGAGGCCCTGCGGCAGTTGCCTCGTACCTGGCAGCTGCTTTCGCAGGCAAGCGCTTCCGCAGCACTTGTGCACAGCGCCGTTGCGGGGTGGCCGCTGCCTGAGGCGTGGGTGCTCGCGCCAGTCTTGCTGCGGCGACGTTGCATCCACTACATCAACGTCGAATCGGCATTTTGGCGGCTCGTTCCCGGCGAGCCAGCGCGCTTAAAGCAGCGACTGCGGGCATGGTTAACCGAGCAAGTAAACCGCTGGTGCGTAAGCGCCGCCGACATCAGTACGTTCACACAGGAGGGGTATCGCAGCAGTTTGTTGGGCGATCACTCGGGGCGGGGTCACGTGGTAGAAGCGTCGTGGATCGATGCGGACAACATCCTCACGGCTGCGCAATTGGAGGTGCTGACGCGGGAACGTCTAGCCGTCGGCCCGCTGCGATTGGTGTTCGCCGGTCGACTGACCCGTGCCAAAGGCGTCTTGCTGCTGCTCGATGCGGTATTCGTGTCGCTGCGTGCGGGCCTTCCGATCGAGCTTGACATATTTGGTGAGGGACCGCTTGCGGACGATTGCGTAGCGCGGCTACGGGATCCCACGCTGGCGCGCTGCATTCGGCTGCGTGGCGCCGTGCCCTATGACGCCGCATTCTTCGATATGCTTGGCCGCTTTCACCTGCTCGTAGTGCCTGCGCTGAGCGACGAACAGCCGCGCATCGTCTTCGATGCCTACGCGCGCGGCATCCCGATTTTGGCGAGCGACACCGCTGGCTTGCGCCAATGCGTCGAGTCGGATGTGACAGGCCTACTGTTTAAATCAGGAGATGCGGAAGCGCTTGCCGCGGCCCTGAAGCAAGCGGTGCATCAGCGCGCGGCGCTTGCAGCGATGGCGCCGGCTTGTCTGGCCCGGGCCGCGGCTCTGACTCATCAGGAGATGCACCGCAAGCGTTGGAAGTTGCTAGTCGGACACTTCCCGTATTTAGGGCAGCACTGAAAGCTTGTGCAAAGCGAGCGGGTGAATTCGCCGATAACTTCGATACATCGAAGTGAATATAGCGTCTACGTGGCCATCAGAGATCGATAGAACGCTTTCGAATACTAGAACGTGTTTTTGCCACGATCGCACATGACGCTAGGCGTCACATATCTTATTGCCATAAGACACTTTAACACTTAACCGAACAAGGTTCAGATGGACAAGACAGAGTTCGATCAATTTGCTGACGAGTACCACGCGCTGCATGCAAAGAATATCGACATCACTGGCGAAACGCCAGAATTCTTTGCAGAGTATAAAATACGTGACATTGCAAAACAACATACTAAACAAAAACGTCCAAGAGTTATTCTTGATTTCGGATGCGGTATCGGCAGCAGTCTCCCTCACATCAGGCATTATTTCCCTGAATCAGCTGTCGTCTGCCTTGATGTGTCGGAGCGAAGTCTCGACATTGCACGATTACGATTTCCGGAGCAGGCGGAGTTTCGTTCGTTCGATGGTAAGCATATTCCGCTCGCCGATGCATCTGTCGACATAGCGCTCGTCGCCTGTGTTTTCCACCACATACCGCAGACCGAACATGTGACCATCATCACTGAAATACGGCGAGTTTTACGCCCGAATGGGCGGTTGTATGTATTCGAGCACAACCCGTACAATCCCTTAACTGTGAAAGCAGTTAACAGCTGTGAGTTTGATAAAAACGCTGTATTAATAACTTCAACGCAGATGAAGGCCGCGTTCATCGCGGGCGGTTTTTATACTGTGCACAATCGTTTTAGGTTGTTTTTTCCACGGCCTCTGCACTGGCTGCGATTTACCGAGCGTGCGTTGACGTGGTGTCCACTCGGTGCGCAATATTGCGTTATATGAACCAAGTGAAAGAGCTTGTGGCTAGCATCGAAAAATTTACCGGTGTCCGCTTTGTGTTCGTCGGCATCCTTAATACATTTGTTGGCCTCAGCATAATCTACCTCCTGAAATGGCTCTGGGACGTTAGTGACGTACTCGCAAACATTGGCGGCTATGCAATTGGTTTTGTGCTAAGTTTCCTCCTTAACCGCGAGTGGACCTTTCGTTTCCGCGGTAAGACGGTCAACGTTTACGCGAAATTTGCGGTAATCATGGCGATTGGGTATTTTATTAATCTTGTGTGCGTATTGATAGGACTTCGCATGCTCAACCTCAATTCGTATGTAAGCCAAGCCCTAGGGCTTTTTCCGTACAGCGCGTTTACGTACTTCGCACTGAAACATTATGTCTTTGTTAGCGAACCGACACATTGAGTCAAGACAATCCTACGATATTCAAAGGAGATTTCGACTGTGCCCATCCAAATTTCGATTGTGGTACCTTGCTACAACGAGGAAGAAGTTCTCTCCGAGACGACCACAAGACTTACTGCTCTCCTCGATCGTCTCATTAGTGTAAAGAAAGTAAAAGATAATAGTCAAATTTTGTATGTTGACGATGGCAGCACCGATGGTACATGGGCGCTGATAGAACAGCTAAGTATTACTTCGCCGAGTGTGCATGGCATTAAGCTGTCGCGCAACCGCGGCCATCAAAACGCACTGCTTGCAGGGTTGCAGCACTCTGCTGGGGATGCGGTCGTATCTATCGATGCTGACTTGCAGGACGATACGGCGGTTATTGAGCAGATGGTCGACGAATTTCTAAGCGGCGTTGATGTAGTGTTGGGTGTTCGCAAGAGACGGGATGCAGATACATTTTTCAAGCGAACAACCGCCCAGGTCTTCTATCGAGTGATGGCATTGTTCGGCGCAGAATCTGTAAGCAACCATGCAGATTTTCGCCTGATGAGTCGACGGGCTGTTGCCGCTCTGTGCCAGTTTCGCGAGTCAAATTTGTTCCTGCGAGGGATCGTGCCACTCGTGGGCTTCCGAACCTCGCTCGTGCATTACGACCGGGTAGAGCGGTTTGCGGGAGAGTCAAAATATCCTCTGGCAAAGATGATCTCGTTCGCACTTGAGGGAATTACTTCCTTTTCTGTCACACCACTTAGATTGATAACGTTGATTGGATTTTGTGTTTTCCTTTTCACGATTTTACTTACCGCGTGGGTCCTTTGGGTCCGAATTTTTACAGTGAACGCGATCCCTGGATGGGCTTCCACCGTACTACCCCTATATTTCGTAGGTGGCGTCCAGATTCTTTGCCTTGGTGTAATGGGTGAATATTTAGGCAAGATCTACACCGAAGTAAAGGCAAGGCCTCGATACTTTATTGATCGGCATGTCGGCTCGTCATCGATAAGAACGAGGATAGAACCCACCACCATGAATATCGAAATTCAATAATAGCCGACACAACTCGTGTTAAAAAGTTTGCCGCCCGCTTGACGTCCAACCTATCTAGAACTCAGTCATGAATTTCCACTGGCCCAGATCCCTTGGCGCATCTTGCGAAAAGCCAACATCATCGACTTCTTCAAGCTTGCTGCTAATTACTACGTGTCTTCTGGCCATTCTATCGCTAGTGTCATTCGGTATCATCGGCGTAGGTCGAGGTGATACGAGCGCGTTTGCTGATGTCCGGTACTACTACACCGCCGGCGGTATGTTCGCTTCAGGCTTGAATCCGTATGATATCCAAGGGTTTAGAGAATATGCTGGGAAGTTGGGCCTTGACGCCAATTTGAGCGGTTATGTATATCCACCACACAGCTTGATACTTTGGCTCCCTTTAAGTTGGCTGCCATTCGATGCTGCTCGCTTTGTCGTGACTGGAACAAACTTTTTCCTAATTTTATCGATTGCCGTCCTAATGGCCCGAGCCTACTTACTGCGCGTTCCGCTAGATGGCAGCAACTGGCAAACAGCGGGTGCCGTCTTCGTTGCAGCAATCATTGTCGGCAATCCATTTGCGACCCATCTGATTTGGACAGGACAGAACGGTATTTTGATTCTTGCATGTCTGCTAATCGCGCTGCATGAAATTAAAGAAGGCCGATTTACGGTAGCGGGTGTGTGCCTAGCACTGGCATCTGTCAAGCCACAATTGTCAGTGCTAGTCATCACTTGGGTACTATTTGCGGGGCACTTCCGAGCGATTGGAGTAATGATACTCACGATCGTGGCCTTGTCACTCATACCGATTGCTACTCTCGGACCTACGATCCTAATGGATTGGATGCGTTCCTTAAGTGCGTATCAGCTTGAAGCCGCAAGCGCGTTGCCTTACATGACCACGTTGAAAAGCTTTTTGCTTGGCGTTTTTCCGGCGGTCCCGTCTAAACTACTATTGGCTCTTCCTTTGGTTGGCGTCGCCTCAGCTATCGCACTCGCGCGGCTGCCCGCGTTGCGCGACTTAACACCAACAGAAGTACTTGCATTGCTCTTACTTGGATCATTGCTGTTCATCCAAGGACGCGATTACGAGATCGCAGTTTTAGCCCCCGTTGTACCAGTGCTTTGGTCGCGCTGTCGTGGCATAAACTATGCACCGGCGGCAGCGCTCCTAATCTTGGTGCTGCTTTGCATTCCGCAACGCTTCGCGCAGCAGTGGGATGTGTTTGGGTTCCACGTCGCACGCGCTGGTCTTCTCGCTGTACTGTGGCTATCGCTCTGGATTTTGATCTTGCGCAGCGGCGCCCATCCTGCGCTGCACCGTGAGAATAGAGGCCCACCGCTTTCAAGTTGATGAGGCCGATCCGATGTCCAGCGCCATTAAAAATTGCGGCCCTTGCGGCCGCAAGACCTAAAAACGTTCTGGGCAACGCCTACAGATATGGCGGGTGCCGCCTGTGCGTGGCCGTTGAGCGCGACCTGTACGCGCGCTAGTGGTGAGTTGGCTGCTCAGGGCGCGGGTGATCCGGGAAGGCCTGTCAGCCGCGCACGGTGCTCTACCGTCAACGCACCGAGGACGGCGTCCGCGAAGAGCTGTTGCTGGGAAAACGCAGCTTCGGTGTTGGCATCAATCGATGAGATGCGAAACAAGATTCCGTCAGGCACTTGGCCAGTCAGGCCGAACCGAATTGCGACCATTCGTTTGTCCCAACCAGACTGCACTGCCTTATCACCCAGCGCAAACCAGTAGGTTATTGGTTCATGGCGCTGACCCAGATTGGTCACGACGCGTTTAGCTGGAATGACTCCCCAACGTGTGGCGAGCGGATGCTCTGTGACGCTGGCAAGCGCAAACCCCTGCGCGGGATAGCAGACCTCGGGCATATGCGCCTGGAGCCCCCCGCGCTGGTCGTCGCCATAGGCGAGAGAGAGCATGATCCGGTAGCCCTGTTGGTTGACGTACGTTCGACTCAAAGTCTGGCTATAGAGCTTGTCGAGCAGCTCCTGGGTTTGAGGATTGACAACTTGAATCGTGGCCGAAGGGAGTTCGCGCCAACCACCGAAACTCCTTGGCACCGCCGTCTCTAGAACGATAGTAGGCGGGAGCGATGCATCACGTGGCTGGGGTCGCATAACAACCGCAAGCACGGACACGGCAAGCATAGAGACCGCAGCCAATAGAGCCCCACGCGGTTGAAACAGCCCCAGCAGTGACTGCCGTGGCGTCAAAGCGGGCGTGGATGGCGTAAGCGAGCCCGGAGCTGCACCATCGAATTGTCTTTGTATTTCCATGCGCCATTCTGCTACAGCCCACATTGGCCGCGCTTGTAACGACTGGCATCCTTTTTCAGGCGCGTCAATAGCTCACAGTGGTTCTTGTCCCGCTGACCGAAGATAACAGCACCCGAAGCTTCAAGGTACGCCTCGTATCCACTCCATTTCTGTGGATGCGATTTCGGCGACCTGTGACCCACAAAATGCACAGCCTCCCGCTTTTTCGACGTACCGTGCTTGACAC
>JBKJSQ010000139.1:0-11256 GCA_046594495.1 Minisyncoccia bacterium
TTTAAGTGGTTATCCACATGGTTCCGCTTGATATCAGCTCCTTTGTCAACAGGATGTCGTATACTTTACACATGCGAAAGTATACGGCCCTATACGTTTCTAGCTGCTTTGGTCGAGCAATAGCAGGTGGACGCGTATTCTCTATCTAGGGCAAATTGCTTCGCGTATTAGCATTCGCTTACTAAAACAAGCAACATAGTTCTCTTATGAATGTATACGAACAAGTTAAGCAGCCTGCTGCGTCGATCCTCTCGTCGCCTTTGGCAATGGTCTTGATCATCTCGATCTTGCTCTGGGCTACGGGCGCACCACTGCTTATGCATCGAGCGGTTGCGGCTCAGGTTACAAGCTTCAGCAACACATTGGCTGATTCCGATCTGAGCATTGCATCTAAGAACACGATTCGTTTGACCTCGTCCACAACCGTACCGGCTTCGGGTACGATTAGCTTCGTGTTCGATCCTGCTGGTAGCGCATTCTCGTTTACTGGTGCAGCGGCAACATCATCAAACTTCATCGGCACAGGTATGACGATTGTGGATAATGCCGCTGCTTGTTCGGCTGGCGCCGATAGAGTGTATCCTACAATCAACACGACGGCAGGATCAGAAGGCTTTACCTTTACTGTATGTGCCGGCAACTCAGTTCCCGCGGCAGCACTTACGATTGTAATTGGCACTACTACGCCTCTTATTACAAACCCAAGTAGTGCGGGCTCTTATCGAATTACCATGTCAACCTCTGCGGGTGACACAGGCGAAACGCGCGTAGCAATTATCGATGACGTCGTTGTTACGGCATCGGTGGATACCACGTTCACGTTTACGATTTCCGGCATGGCAACATCTTCGGTGGTAAACGGAGAAACATTGACCGGCTCGACAACCGCGACGGCGCTACCGTTCGACACACTCGCACCAGGAGTTGCTGAAACACTCGGTCAGCGATTGAATGTCACGACCAACGCTGCCTTTGGCTATTCGGTTACTGTAGTTCAAGACGGAAATCTCCGATCGTCAACCGGAGCAGATATCGACTTGTTCCGAGATGGGGCAGAAACTGCTACCGCAGAAGCATGGGGAGCAGCACCATTGAACACACTTGGTTCCGAAAACACCTACGGCCATATCGGTCTCACAAGCGATGACGCTGTGGTCCAGGGTGGAGACTTATTCGGTACCCAGCTCTTCGTAGGCAACTTCGCGAATCCACGCCAAGTGATGTATCACAATGCTCCGGCGGACGGAACATCGGCCGGCGTAGGCTCAACCACGGTCGCATTTAAGGTGCAAATCGCCTCGCTGCAGGAAGCAGGTAGCGATTACACTAACACTCTGACCTACGTAGCAACTCCGGTCTTCTAAGCTCGAAAAAGATCGTATGGTATTCAACATCCCCGCTACTACGCGGGGATGTTGCGTACCACCCTCGTGATAGAGTAATCACATTAACGACGTTTAAATTCATTCATGACTGCACTGTTTCGAAATGCTTTTCTCGTTCTGACTCTTTCCGTAATTGCGTTCCTCGGTGCCATACAGAGCGTTGCTGCTCAGGGATCGGAGGGAATCGAAATTCAACCGGCTGTTATTGAGGATCGCGCATCACCAGGCGAAACGTATAACTTTACCGTTCGCGTTACAAACATCTCAAATAGCGAGAAAACGTTTTATTTGTCCGCTCAGGATATTACGGGACTAACCGACGAAGGACAGCCGATTTTTTCCAACGAAACAGAGATAACCCCGTATGAATTGAGCTCGTGGGTACAGCTTCCTGATTCGCAAATTACGCTTGCACCAAATGAAGCACGCAGTGTGCCGTTTGTTATTCGAGTGCCGCTGAATGCCACGCCGGGAGCGCACTTTGGAGGCGTATTTCTGGACTCTCGACCACCCAAACAGCGTACAACAGGTGCAGCTGTCGGAATGAAAGTGGGATCGATTATCAATCTTCGAATCAACGGTGAGGTGATCGAGGAGGCGCAACTTCGCGAATTTTCTACCGGCAACATTGTGTATGGATCAGCCTCGGCAGTTGATTTCAATACGCGTATCGCAAACCTTGGCAACGTGCTTATTCGACCGCATGGCCTCATCGAGATCACTGATATGCGCGGTTCAAAAGTGGGAGTGGTGAAGGTAAATGACACGGGCGCAGGCGTATTTCCGGAAACAGACAAAACATTTGCAGAGGTGTGGGAGTACGATGGCGTGGCGTTCGGTCGCTACCAAGCGATCGTGAGTCTTGTATACGGCGAAGACGGACGCAAAACCATATCCGCCGCAACGAGCTTTTGGGTGCTTCCCATAAAACCGATATTGACGGTACTCGGAACAATCTTTGCTGCGCTCTTGGTGCTCTACGTGCTCGTGCGATCCTATATCGCAAAAAAGATCCGCGAGATGAGCGGCGGAAGGGGCGGGGGCGACTTGTATGCTCGACGGAATCAATCGGCAGTGCCACGGCTGCTTATCATTGCGCTCGCACTTCTCTTCCTCGCGATTGTATTTCTCGTCCTATTGTTTCTGATGTTCGCATAAAACCATGGTATGGCACGCCAGAAACACCATTACAAAGACGAGAAGGAGATCGTACGGCGTACACTGGTTGTGATCGCACTCGTGCTGTTTATGTATGCAACATCGGTGAGTTCGCCGAGTGTGCTCGCACGGGATGCGGTATCCATGGTTGGAGCCGGTTCAGTTGGGATGTATGCAGGAGTCGAGCCGAATCCCTATAACTCTGCAGCAGCACAGCTTGCTGCAAAGCAAAATGAGCTGGTGGCACGCGAGGCAACAGTAGACGCACAAACCGGAGGGTCGCTTACCGGTACGCGCGTACTGGCTGCAGCGAGTTTTTGCATCAGCCTCTTAGTGCTTGTTCTCGTATCGCTCAACTACTACATGGATTTTAAACGGACTCGACGAATAGTCGCCTAAACGCCGCGAACGCCGCGTTATAACCCCATGAGATACATAATCTGATTTTTGTGTGCATACCCATTTCCAAAATAGTTTCGCGCATAGTGTGAAATCCAAACGCATATCTCACGGGGTATAATTTCTGTAATGAAAGCGTTCCTTCGATGGATCGTGGTTACAGTTTGTACTGTTGTATTAACAACGGTCGGTTTGAATGCATATGATAATCGCGATACGCCAAGTAATTCTATGCTCGGCGCTGCCTTCGGTGCGATTGTCGGCGAAAGCTCGCGGTGTCCGAGCAATATGGTGTTTGTAGGCACGGCTACCGGAGGTTTTTGTATCGATGCGTATGAAGCGTCAGCGGGTAGTTCATGTATGTCTAACAATCCCGCGAGCAAATCACAGTCGAGCGATAACCTTGCGATTACTTCGTGCGAGCCGGTGAGCGAAGCAAAGAAAACGCCATGGAGAAATATCTCGCGGGATCAAGCAGAGCTCGCGTGTGCACGAGCTGGGAAACGCCTCCCCACAGCACCCGAATGGTATAAAGCTGCGCTTGGCACACCCGATGGGAGCGCTGCTTCGAGCGAAGGCTGCAACATTGGTTTGCGTGGCGCAGGATCGTTGGATTCAACGGGTGCGCGTGCCGAATGTAAATCACCGGCCGGAGCGTACGATATGGTGGGTAACGCATGGGAGTGGATGCAGGAAACCGTGACTGAGGGACAACTCTTGGGTAAGCAATTGCCGCCGGAGGGGTATATTACGGGAATTGATGGCAATGGTACTCCTATTGCTACCAACCACGACGTACCGGATGAGTCGTTTTTCAACGACTATTTCTGGCTCGATCCGACCGATGTGCGCGGCATACTTCGAGGAGGCTATTGGAATAGCCAAACTGATGCAGGTCAGTATGCGATCAACATAACAGTTCCTCCGTCATTTAGCGGTGAAGCAGCAGGATTCAGATGCGTCCTCGATGTGTAATATGAAGCAATTCATATATCTCGTTGTATTTCTGTCCGCACTTTTTTTTGCGAGCGCCGTCGAGGCAGCGCGCTTATCGCCAATCTCTGATCTCATTGTAGATTCAAGGCCTTCAACATCTACGCCGCACATCATCACATTTACCGTACCAACCGCGGTGCCAGCGTCCGGTACGATCACTATTACTCCCGAAGATGCGTTCTCGATTCCCCTGAGCTTTAGTGTGAACGACGTGGATTTTGCGCTCGCTTCGGGAGGGCCGTATGCTGAACGAAATTTGGCAGCGACCGCAAGTGCTGCAAACGATGGGGTCTCCATAGTGAGTGGCGCCTCCGGTTCGATAACAATCACGCTGAACTCAACCACCGGTATTTCGGCGGGAGGCCAGGTGCGCATTGTGCTCGGTAGCGCAGCAACTCATCAAGCAACAGGCAGTGTATCGCCGGTCAATTCGTCTACTCCCGGTTCGTATCGGATACGGGTGGATACATCAATCGGCGTAACTCAGATCGATTCTGCAAAAGCAATGATTGCGGTTGTTCTACCTGTAACATTATCTTCAACCGTAAACGACAATTCACCGATTGTTTCAAATGGATTACCGTCGGGAACGGTTCCGGCAGGAAGTAACTTTATCGAGATAACGTTTCAAACCGATGTGGTAGCCATATGTAGATTCGCAACTACATCCGGAACCACCTACGCGTCAATGCAAAACGCTGCAAGTAATATTGCAGGACTCTTACATTACAAAGTGGTATCAGGTCATAGTGATGGGGGCACGTACCACTACTACATTCGCTGTCGAGATCCCTTCGGCGCAACTGCTGTAAGCGACTACAATCTTTCCTTTTCTGTTGCACCAACTCCCACGCTGACGAGCTCAGATGGAAATACGCCAAATGTTCAAAGTAGCGGAAATCCGGGAGCCGGCGGTAGGGGCGGCGTCGGCGACATTCGCGGCGGCGCGGCTGCGCTCTTTCAATCATCAGTCGTCATTTCCGGGCGGGCGCCGGCGAATAGCTCCGTCACGATTTTGAAGGACGGTACGCAACAATCGTCGGTACAGGCGAGTGCCACAGGCGCATTCTCCGCGACGGTTACGAGCTTGGAGCGCGGAACGTACACCTTTGTGACCTTTGCAGCCGACGCGGCAGGTAGAAAGACGTCGCGCTTTTCTTCCACACTTACGCTTAATGCAGGCACAGCAAATGCTATTTCCGGTATTTTGCTGTCTCCGACGGTTGCCCCCGACAACGAAGAAATCGGTATTGGGGATGACATGCGACTGAGCGGGCTCAGTGTACCGGCAACCACGGTGCAAATTCTCGTGCGCAACGTTCCCGCCCCGGGGCAAGTCGGTATACCGCTCGAATACACCGCCTCATCGACACCAAGCGGTACATGGGAGTTCACTGTACCGGCGAAAGATCTCAAACGAGGAACCTTTGAAGTAAAAGTCAAAACGGTGACCGCGGACGCGTCCAGCGAATACAATGCACCAACATACGTGGGAGTTGGCGAAGCACCATCAGAGCAAGCGGATACCGGTAATCGATCGGATATCAATAAAGACGGCAAGGTAAATCTTGTCGACTTCTCGATTTTGCTCACACATTGGAACGACAGCGACCCGGATGCCGACATTAATCAGGACGATATTGTGAACCTCTCAGACTTCTCAATATTGCTCTTCAACTGGACGGGGTAATATGGTCGGTATGATTCGCATTTCGTTCCCAAAGTCCCGAAACGGTCGCATAGCCGTTGCCGCGATCCTTCTCATCATAGTGGCAGTGGGATTCTTCTACCTTCGCTACCGGCCGCGGAGCGGCACCGTGACATTTGAGGCTGAGTACGAATTGGTTTTAAAGGACTACGCCGGCGAAGACGTGCGACTCTCGCAGTTCAAGCGTGAAATACTCGTGGTTCATTCGTGGGCTACCTGGTGCACGTATTGTGCCGAGGAGCTCCGAAACCTCGCATCTCTCAAAACAAAATACGGCGATCGAATAGAGATACTTGCGCCAAACCGCGCCGAATCGGTGCACGTAGCGAAGCCTTTTTCTGACCAACTTGGATTGGGCGAGAGTATGCGCTTCCTCATAGATAGTAACGATGCGTTTTACAAATCTGTCGGCGGCTATGCCATGCCAGAAACACTGTTCATAAACGACCGCGGCGAAGTCTTTCATCAACAGCGTGGACCGATGAATATGACGGAGGTGGAAGAGAAAATATCCGCACTCACCGAGTAATCGGGTAATACCAGCATGCCTTAAGAATCAGAGGTGACACCGCTGATTCTTGTGTTTAATGTACTGAGCGTATTAGCGCTGATCCGATGATTCTTTTTTGAACTTCACAAATTCACTCTGGAGCGCGTCGAGTTGTTCGTCGGAGAGGTCTTCGATGTCGATTAGCTGATCGCGGGCTTCCAATTGCGCCTTAATAAGTTCGTCGAGTTTGAGATGAATGGCATGCGCGTCGCGGTTCTGAGTGTTTTGGATCAAGAACACCATGAGGAAGGTGAGTATGGTGGTACCGGTGTTTATAACGAGCTGCCATGTATCAGAAAATCCAAACAGTGGTCCGCTCAGTGCCCACATTAAAACTACACATATTGCGGCGGCGAACGCCCAGGGTGAACCCACGTATTTGCTCGTTTCTTGTGCGATGCGTCTGAAGATGTCGTGCATAGCGATAGTATACCCCGTGAGATAAGCATGCGAAGCTCCAGCCTGCTCGGAATGTATATCAATACTGTGCCAAGGTTACGCGCCGACTCCGTATCTCTGGGGTATACCCCGTGAGATAGCTAATGAAGAACTGCGCTGCTATCATCCGACCTATGACAATTTGGGACGCCTATGAGCACTACCGCATTATGCCGAATTTGCGACTGCATCAGCTTCGCGTAGCAGCTGTTGCCCGCACACTTGCTGAGGCGCTCGGCGCCAACATTGAGCTCGTAACCCGCGCAGGGCTCCTGCATGACATGGGAAACATAATGAAAACTGATTTCACGCAGTTTCCGTTGGAGTTTTATGGCGATAAAGGGCTCGCGTATTGGCAAGCGGTTCAAGCCGATTGCGGCGAACGCTATGGTAAAGACGAGCACACGGCAACAACAGCGATTGCGCGCGAGATCGGAATAGCTGAGGAAACAGTGCAGCTCATGGACTCGATGGGATTTTCAAAGGCGGCACATATTGCAGAACAAGGCTCACTTGAACTTCAAATACTAGAATACGCAGATCAGCGCGTTGCCCCCACCGGTATTGTGTCGATGGAAGAGCGTTTGCTCGAAGGGCACGAACGATATAAGGAGCGCACGCGAACTGAGTACGGTGAGAATGACAAAGAATTTCACGAAAATAGTGCACGACTCAAGGGTATTGAAGAAAAGCTATTTGCGAATTTGTTAATCACACCGGAGATGCTCAACGAGGATTCGTTGAAAGGTGTGATGGAGTCGCTTCGCAGCTTCGTTATAGCCTAGTATTTCATCTACAAAAAACTCCGTGATATCATCTGCGGTGCCATCGATATATGTCGAGGCAATGCCGACGTAGCTCAGTTGGTAGAGCACGTCCTTGGTGGGTCGCAAACCCCTGCCCATTTACGGAGCAATCCGTTTATGAATCCCGAATAACGGTTAATACCCGACACAGCGGGCAAGACCGTGGCGCGTCATTGCGCCCGAACGACTGACAAGGGCTCGCTTTTGGCGAGAAGATACAGTCTAGCCCTTCGATATCCGTGTAAAAAAACGGAGGTATCAGCGAAGGACGAGGTCACCGGTTCAATCCCGGTCGTCGGCTCAAAATTTTATTCACAGAATTCCAACTGCAGACCATTCGTCACACTGATGAATGGCATAATGTTGAGATGGTGAATGTAAAAATCCCAAGAAAACCATGTCTCACCTGCGGCAAAGAGCCTCATGGTGCTACTTATAAATACTGCAGCAACGCCTGTCAGCACGAGTTTCAGTACAAGGTGCATGTTCGGAAGTGGCAAGCTGGGGAGGTGAGTGGTTTGCAAAGAATTGGAATAGTAACGACGTATGTAAAGAAGTTCCTTCGCATTAAGTATGATAATAAATGCTGCCTATGCGGTTGGTCTGAGATGAATCCGAAATCGGAGATTGTGCCACTGGTCGCTGATCACATAGATGGCAACTGGAGAAACAATGAAGAAAAGAATCTCCGTCTGCTTTGCCCCAACTGCGACGCGCTTACCCCAACATATTCAGGATTGAATAGGGGGAACGGAAGACCGAACAGGGTGACCAGTAACAGGGCAAAGGCTGGTCGTGCAATTGTACTGCTAGAGAAAAAGCGCAAAAATCGTACCCTTCCGTACACTATCTGAAATTAATGCAACCCGTGTTATATTTTCAAACTGTGTTCAAATGCCGCCTTAGCTCAGCTGGTAGAGCAATACTTTCGTAAAGTATAGGCCCCCGGTTCAAATCCGGGAGGCGGCTCCAAATAATGTGCAAGTTCTTAAAAGGTTTACCCCATGAGATATCTGTGCGGAGCGCACAAGTTGCTCGGATTATCCGAATTTCGGATCGACCAATGAAATCGGCAAAAATATCTCACGGGGTATACTGCCCCTATGACCGATAAAGCTTCCATAGAAGCAAAACTCAAAGACATCGAAACCGCCATGGGCGAGGCTGATTTTTGGAGCAACAAAGACAAGGCGCAGGAAGTGCTTAAGGAATATCAGGAACTGAAGGCAAAGCTGGATGGAAAGGGCGCGTACGACAAAAGTGATTCGCTCGTCACTATTGTTTCCGGTGCGGGTGGCGATGATGCAGAAGATTTTTCCCGCATTCTGTACGAAATGTATACAAAATACGTGCTTTCTAAGAATTGGAAGGTGCTCGCGCTCTCTTCGAATGCAAACTCCATGGGCGGGTATCGAAGTATTTCATTCGAAGTAGTGGGCAATAATTCGTATGGCACGCTTAAGCATGAAGCGGGAGTGCATCGTCTTGTGCGAATGTCACCGTTTAATTCTGCAGGCAAGCGACAAACGTCGTTCTCGCTCGTAGAGGTGCTGCCGAAACTTCCCGATGCAGGCGACCTGCAGATACCTGACAAAGAGCTTGATGTATCAGTGGCGCGCTCGGGCGGCCCCGGCGGACAAAACGTGAATAAGCGAGACACAGCAGTTCGCATGACGCATATTCCATCTGGCCTTGCAGTGCAGGTAACGAGCGAACGCTCGCAAGCGCAAAACCGAGAAAAAGCAATTGAGCTGCTTCGCGGCAAATTGTTTCGGCTTCGTGAAGCTGCACAAAATGCAGAAAGTCGCGGACTCTCAGTTGCTGCCACGACTAAAATCGAGTGGGGAAGTCAGATCCGCTCGTACGTGTTGCATCCATACCAATTGGTAAAAGACCACCGTACCGAGCACGAGCGCCGCGATGTAGAAAAGGTACTCGAGGGAGACATTCAGTCGTTCATCGACGCAGAGCAGCGAGAAGAATCATTGAGTTAGCTCAATGATTCTCGAGCAAACAAGTCGCTATAGCGTAGCTATAGGTTTGAAGAAAAGAAGCTGTCTGAATAACCGAACACTTGAGCCCTTGTTTGGACACTCGGATTGCTCAGGTATAATGGTTCGATGTTCGGCATCCATGCCGACCTGATGGTTTCCGCAGTTCCTGTCTCTGTTTTGTAACGGCCGCGCGAGTGCGCATTACGGTAATGCAATATCCCATGATCTATTTCGACAAGGTGACGAAGATATACGCAGTGGGCACTCTGCCTGCCGTCTCTGATGTGACACTTGGCATTGAACCGGGCGAATTCGTTTCCATTGTTGGGCATTCCGGAGCCGGTAAAACGACACTTTTGAAGATGCTCTTTGCCGAAGTGTTCCCGACAGAAGGCTCCGTGTACTTTGGCTCACGCCCCATCACCGATCTCTCCGCCAAGGAGCTTTTGCGCATGCGACGTAACATCGGCACCATTTTTCAGGATTTCCGATTGCTTCCCACCAAGAACGTATATGAAAACATCGCCTTTGCACTTGAGGTCGCAGGGAAGAGCGACGAAGATATTCAAGCTGATGTGCCACATGTGCTCGACCTCGTCGGACTCGCAGACAAAATCTGGAGTTTCCCACATGAGCTATCCGGTGGCGAACAGCAGCGCATCGCAATTGCGCGAGCCATCGTGAATCAACCGGATGTTCTTATTGCAGATGAGCCAACGGGTAATCTTGATCCGATCAACGCACACGATGTTGTGGAAATTTTGAAGAAGATCAACGACCTCGGCACGACCGTTTTGCTCACGACGCACAATAAATCAATTGTTGATTCCGTGGGTCGACGCGTCGTAACAATGGATCAGGGTCGAGTGGTGCGCGATGATAAGCAAGGTAAGTACGTCATATAAAATAACGAGCGTAGCGACTATATTTTATATGACCCACCTATCCGCCCAAATTTTCAAAAATGAAAAATGATAGTATGGATAACATGAATGTAAATTTCTCCACCAAAGCGCGAAGTTTCCACCCCGAAAATTTAGGAGGATGGGCGGGTACGGTTATTACTAATTCACTGCGTTCTTAAGTAAAACAGTATGGCTCTGTGGCTCAGCATGAAGCGTGTAACGAGGTACGGTATTGCCGGCTTCGTTCGCAATGGTTTCATTTCACTCGCAGCAATTCTCATTATGACGATTACACTCTTTGTGGTTGCTGGACTCATGATGTCGTCTGCTGCTCTTGATGCGACACTTGCACAGCTGACCAATAAGGTCGACGTTACGGTGTACTTCACCCCAAACGCCACGCTCGACCAAGTAACCACCGTTCAGAATTCCCTGAAGGCGTTGCCAGAAGTCGCATCGGTCAAATACGTGAGCCGAGAAGCCGCGCTCGCAGAATTCCAAGAGCGCCACAAAAACGATCAGCTCACGCTCCAGGCACTCGAAGAGTTGGGAGACAATCCGCTCGGGGCATCGCTCGAAATTCGTGCAAAAGAGACATCGCAGTACGAATCAATTGCCACCTACTTGCAAGATCAGGCCGACGCCCAAACAGGCTCCTCGGCGTTCATCGACAAAGTGAACTTTTTCCAGAATAAATCAGCAATCGATCGACTTACCAATATCATCGAAACGTCTCAGAAACTCGGCATTGCAATCACTATTATCCTCGCCATTTCTTCGGTCTTGATCGCGTTTAATACCATCCGGCTCGCTATTTACACTGCTCGCGATGAAATCGGGGTTATGAACCTTGTGGGAGCGGGGCACTGGTACGTCCGCGGCCCGTTCATGGTTGCGGGAATCCTCTATGGCATCGT
>JBKJSQ010000092.1:0-5900 GCA_046594495.1 Minisyncoccia bacterium
CTATAAGATTTCCGGTGTTGTTTGAGCCGCCTGAGCCGCCACTCCCCCCAGTCGGACATTCAACTTCGGTTGGATACAGAATGTCGTCTTCGTGACCGGATAGCGGCGTGCCGTTGTTGTTGAAGTGTCCATTAATAGAACTCGATGCAGTGTGAATGGTTACGTACGGATTCGTTGCACTTCCTGTCGCATGACAAATAGTGACCTTTCCATCAGGCTGTGATCCTCCGCCTCCGCCACCTCCTCCAGCTGGTGGTGTCGTTGGGCAATCAACTTCTCCCGGAAGCAAAATATCGTCCTCGTGCCCTGAGTTAGGAGTACCGTTGTTCTCAAAATGTCCGCCAATCGCGTTTTCCGAAACATGAATTGTTACGTACGGATTTGTAGCACTACTTGTTGCATGACAAATAGTTACTTTGTCGAGGGGTGCCGCGAAGCTCATAAACGGCACGGAGAGCAACGCAGCGCTCAATAGGAAGGCTGCTGATTTGCCGAAGATTGTTGGGCTGTTCATATCTCAATAGAAATATTAAATAAATAATTGCTTGAAAATTCACGCGTGCGTTGCACCGTTCGATTTCGTACCGGATGACTAGTATCACCTCTGTGCCGTGGAGAGCTGATGAAGTGTTTATGTACGACGGATGAATTTTCCGTCCCGCATTTCACAGGGTGTTGTTAGGCGATACCGAACATTGAATAGATACGATCGAGGAAACGCGTGAAGAGAGCCGATACGTCCACACTACCTTGCACCGGAACGTGAGGGACAAAATACGGCACTGAATTAGAACCATGTGTATCGGCACTCGACGTAGCGACTACGATAGACGATGACGTCACAATTTTTTTTGAGGTTTTTTTGACAGATTGATTTTGTAATTTGAAATTTCGTATGCTCGGAGGGTGATTTGATGATCGCGGGCTAACTGATACATGTGTACCGGAACCGCCCACATTACTCGATATAACTACGTTATTTTGCAGCACCCCATTTTCACGATCACCACGCTCAGTTCGCCCACGGTCTCCTTGCGAATCCGGCGTTAGGGTAATTACCTGCACGATTCCTCCGGGAAATTGAAATTCTTCTGTCTCAGTTAAAGTCACGCCGTCCTTTACTGTGGTTACTTGCACATGACTGCGCGTTCCCGAGACTATGTTTTGTACGCTCACTGATGAACTTTGATTCCCCGTTGCAGTTGCTCCCCCTTCGCTTACAGTTACGCCACCAGAGTTAGCACGATGTTCGGTGCGCACGCTAATTGCCGACGACGTGATGGGTAGTGTCAGCAGTCCTATGGTCGCGACGGCCAGTATTTTTTTCATTCGCTAATTCTTACGTAATAGTCGTGTGATCTTCGTGATGGCCTGAACCGCTACTATACTCAGCGAAATTATGGATATGATTTTTCTCATAGCGATATCCTATCGACGCTCTCATGTAGTTATCGTGATTGTGTAGAGACTGAGCTCACCACACCCCTGAGCCAGCCGGTGAATCCGGTCTGCGGTACAGGCGCCGCGGGAGCTACCGGAGCTTCTACCGCAGGCTTTGGCTTGGTTGCCGGTGCTTTTGATTTTGCCGTCTGATTAGATGTCTTTTTTGCAGGGGTCTTTGCAACCGCTTTTTTTGTCTTTACAGGTGCTTTTGTAACTGCGGCACTCCCGGTATTTGGAATACGTGGCGTCGATATTGCTGACCCTCCGCAGAGCAAGTTGTTGATAGCGCTCTTCGTCAGTGTGTATACATTCCCCGATACAGGCTTGATTCCGTTTTGTGACTGGAATGATCGGACGCGCGCTGTTGTGAGCGGTCCGTACGTGCCGGTTACTGGCAGCCCTGCATTCATCGTTGTGTTGAGGAAAACCTGAAGTTTACGTACTTCCGAAGCATTGTTTCTATGGCCGCGGGACAAATGAGCTGTGAGATATGCAGCGCATTCAGCGGATGCGTTGTTAGTGACGGGATTTGTCGCAGTAACACCGAGCACTTCGCCGGTGCCGGAAAATTGCACGATACTCGATGCTTCAATCCCATTCAGTGCGATACCACCGAATCCAACCGTTGAATAGTTACGTATACCTGATACTCTTGCGACATTCTTGTAGCTTCCCGGTTTCGTGGAGTTAGCGAATTCAACAGAGTACGTCAGTGTAATCTCGTCTCCCGGTGCGATTGTCTCAAAATTCCACGAACGTTGATACACCACCTTTTGCTCCGGATCATAGAGCACATCGGATAGCGTTGCATTATATGCAGGGCCTGCTGTTGTTTCATTCTTTACCACTACTTTGTATTCGATGGTTGCAGGCAGGCTGGCATTCGTCATACTCGCAGACTTCGTAACAGTAATCCGTGGATCCTTTGTCCAGATTGCAGCTGAGGTCATCGCAAATCCACCACCGCCACCTCCACCTCCTCCTCCGCCACCTCCTCCTCCTCCACCGGTCGACTGTGGAAGTTGTGGACCGTTGACGACGACGGTCACGAGCTTGGTGTTGTCGTCTATATCATTATCGGTGCTCGCGCTTTTTACGGATGCAGTGAGCGGAATGGTATACGAGCCCGTCGTCGGATTGCTCACTTTTCCTTTTACGGCGTATTCTCTGGATTCGCCGATCTTTATGGTGCCAAGATTCCACGCAGCGCCAGATGCAGCTGTAATTGCCTCGGGGAGTGCAGCAACCGAAAGATTTGCACCATTGAAGTCGCTCGTAAGAGTAACATTCGTTGCATCCATATCGCCGTTATTCTTTACCTTAAAAATATAGGTGATGTCGCTGCCAGAGATCGTGGGTTCCGGCGTTACCGCTACTGCTTCAAGCGATAGATCAGGGTGTCCGAAGGCAATGTCGCCGGACCAATCGCCGAATACATTAAAGACTCCGAAGATCCAGTTACCGTTTACAACATTCGTATTAACGAGATTCGTAACATTCGCAACTGCATAGGCATCCCCCGTTTCGATTCGAGATCCGCCGCTTTCGGTCATTGTCTGGTTGTTGCCAGTTGAGGCTCCCACGTCGACATTGTTATCAACGACAGCAGTATTTGAAGATGATGCGAGGAATGATGATGAATTGTATTCGCCTAAGTTTCGCGCCATTTCGCTCGTGCCATTCTCGGTCATTATCACTATCCCATCCGGTGTGCGCTCCCACTTCAGCCCTGCCGGCAAGCCTACTACTTCACCGTTCCAGTCGCCCCACACGCGGAAGAGCATCATGAGTGATGTTGCACCAATAATATTGGTGTTTGCCTGTGTGACAGAATTGGCCATCGAATACGCGTTTCCTGTTTGAATTTCAGCACCCTGTGGAGTGGAAGTTGCGGTCGAAGTTGCACCAAGGTCAGAGATGGAGCTCGTGCCCGTAAGCGCCGTGTTGTTGCCGGTTTCCGCAGCAGCAGATGTCGTACCATTAAAATCAATACTGTTGGTCGTCGTTGCGGTGAACGAGCTCGAATTCATAGAAGGCATCGTCGCGCCACGGCTCAAGAGTGCGTGAAAGAACGCTGCCGTCGGCAGTGTGATGTCTTGTACGAGATTTCCGAAATTATTGAACGACACCACGAGGTACTTTGAGTTGATAACATTGGTGTTTACAAGATTGAGAACGTTCGCAGCCGCATATGCATTACCTGTATCCACCGATGCTCCGCCGTCTCCTGTTGAGGATGCAACATTTGTACCGGTTGATGCGCGCACAATCACACTGTTCGTGACCGTTGCGGTATTCGTATTTACCACGTTCAGGGAGCTCGCGTTGAGACAGGTAAGGAGTGTGCACTCACTTTCGCATCCAGATCCCGAAGAATTACATCCACTTCTTGGTACATCCGGAACATTTGGATCAGCAAAGAAATACGAGAGATCTAGGTTGCGGAAATCGAAGCCTCCACCGAAGAGCTGATTGAGAAATACGATCAAGCCGAACGAATTGAAGATATTGGTGTTTACCACATTGATCACGTTTGCAGTTGCGATAGCAACGCCCGTTACGATCGTTGCAAGACCTTCACCACCTTCCGCCTGATTGTCGCCTGTTTCTGCAGTCGATGAAGCATTTGATCCTAGTTCAGCATTGTTGGTAGTGGATGCGGTAATTATTGAGGAATTTGTTTGGCCCGGAGCGTCTGGAAACGAGCTGTTCGAATTCAGTTCATTTTGCACAGAGGTCGACGCAGTTGCGTCACCGGTAATGATCGTTCCACCAACACCCGACTGACCTCCCGTGCCATCAGTGGAAGTAGCAGTGAGTACATGGCTAGGGATACTAGCATCTCCTCCATCCTGACCGTTCCCCGTGCCCTCGCCCCCTTCAACTGTTGTTGTCGCGTTCGTATCAACGACACTTTGCGTACTAAAGGTCTCACCGGTCGGCTGCACGTTCGTCGCATCATTTTCCTCTATCTGCATCTCGGGTCCTGTTTCAATACTTGTCGTTGCTTGTACAGTAGCGTCTGTTGAAGATGCAGTCTGCGCATACGCAAAGTACGGCGACGATATAAGGCTGAAACTCAATATGAGCGATACCACAATTGTTATGATAGAAAAAACCGTGTTACGCCGTGTATACATACTTGTAATTATTATTTTTGATATCTAAATAGAAATCCCTATTTGAGTTCCTCTGTCGTAGGATAAATCTTTCACATGAAATGCTCATGAGCGGGGTAATCCTATGACCTCTGCGATACACTCCAATGGCTCGACATATCTTGCTAAAAGATCAACCCCCGGCAAACCCTCCATCTATTGAAAGGTGTGATGAAAGGTTTACCGGGGGCGAGGTTCCATCAATGGAACCTCGCCAAAACCAACATTGACTAGTGTCTGACACGAACGAGCGTCGTGTTCATGATGTTGATCGCACCTGCGTTCGACGTAGAATCACCCGTGTAGACTTCTCCACCCGTGCCTCCTTCGCCGCCGTCACCACCGTTTCCAGCAGTAGCGCCTCCGTTGTTATAACTTCCGGATCCATCAACTTCGATTTCACCGGCAGATCCGCCCTTGCCGCCTCGGCTACCGCGTGCGCGGTTATCACCGGTTTCAGCATCGGCAGTTGTTCCATTTATGATGATGCTGTGGCCATCATTATTGTTTGTACCAACCGTGATGCTTGAGCTGTTCATATCGTTGTCTGGGCAACCGCAGTTGTTGCTGCCTCCACCGCCAAGATCAACGTCTGTACTATTGAGTGAGTTGAGCGTTCCTGCATCTGCCATAGCATTACCCGTTTCTACGAGTCCGCCCGCAGATGCATCGCCGCCATCACCGCCATCACCAGCAGTTGAGCCGCCATTGTTATAGCTTCCACCCCCATCAACTAAGATATCGCCGCCAGATCCACCTCGTCCTCCGCGGCTACCACCCGCGGTGTTTCCGCCGGTTGAAGCTGTTGCAGACGTTGAGTTCACGATCATGCCGGAATTCTCACTACTAATGGTGATGGAACTTGAATTCATGTCTGCGAGTGCAAGCGGAGCTGCGATCGCAAACGCACCCAGAGCTGTAACTGCCGCCGTAGCGACCGCTGCAGACTTTCGAAGCAAAGTAACTTTCATACAATTTTTTTCCTTTTACGTTTTAATAACTTCTAAATATTTATTTGGCCGCGTCATTTAACGCCGCCGCAGTTCATCGACCATAACGAACCTGTGTAAGAATGCAGCGAGCGCGGTGAACAAAACATGAACAGATGCTCAGATTCTTCATTCACATTTGCATCATGCAACTCATGGTGAAAAAAATTTATTATTTGCTTGATCATGCACAAAAAACGCTCCTGAATGGAGCGTTTTTTTCTTGTATAGGAACTCTAATTCATTCTGCGTAACAGGAAGATGCCACATACCGCGAGGGTGAATGATGCGAAAAGCATCATGATCGATC
>JBKJSQ010000005.1:0-2886 GCA_046594495.1 Minisyncoccia bacterium
GGATTAGATCATGAAAGCAAAAACCATGAATGATATTCTCCCATATGGAACACGGGTCATATTAGTTTCGCCCGACATGTATGGGTGGCGCGGACGTGATCTTCACCCTGAACGCACTGACGTCGGTTTCACAGGTGTAATAATTTCGAATTACGTCGAAAATATGAATCTTGGAACACACCTTGAAAATGTGTTGCCTTACACTCACATTAAAGATGAAGAAAGCGTCTTTTACACGGTGATCAACCCACTGGGCAAAAAGCTGGAATTAATGGATATTGAAATCGAACTTGCACCGTAACATGAAAAGTGCATCACACGAATTCAAGTGATAAGATCAGACTATGAAGAAAAATCAAAAAACGATGGCGATCAATTTGTTGGTCGTCATTTGTTGTTCGTGTGCATCTTCTCGCAGTGAACCGTCGAGTGATATTGCTATGCATGCTGGTTTACCTTTCATCGTCACTTTTGATGATGGTGGTTTGGATGATGGTGGCGTCACATCTGACGACGACGCAGGAGAAAATTGTCACTCTCAAAAGTGAGGATTATGAAAAATCAAAAAATCTGGGCATTCATCTTGTTGTTGATTTCTGGGTGTGTGGGTGAGGAATTTGAACCTGCTCCGAGCAATCAAGGAAGCAAAGACTACTTTAGAAGTGGAACACGCATTGAGATGCACATTCAACAACTTGCGGGATCTGATGGTAGCATCTCCGCAGGTATTCCCGAACCTTATGACACACTTCGAAAAGAAGCTTGTGCCCCTACAATGATGACTGATGACACTATTCGTTGCGTTCCTGTTGGAATGCATGCATCCGTGGGATTCTTTGCAGACACCAATTGTTCAAAGCGCGCGGCGTTGCGGCCCAAAGACAATTGCGCTTCATTGGAATCTTACATCACCGAATCACCGATCAGTTGCGGTGCAAATAAAGGAGTGAGAATCTATGAGCGAGACTCCAAAGTTGACGTAATTTTCGTTATCTATTCGGGAGCTTGCACCGAAACAACTTATGGGGCAACCCACGATTTTTATTTGTTTGGTGACGAGCTCCCACCCTCGTCATTCGTCGAGTTCATGGACGTCGGTCATATCGTTCTCATGTAAAGTGTCAACATCGTTTTTGATGAGTTAGGATTAGATCATGAAAAAGAAAATCTTCACCGCTAAGTCCGCGCCTGGCCAAATTCAAAGCTTCGAGACCCTCACCCGGAATGGAAAGCAGTACGTTGCATACTCCTTTCACAAAAAAGACAACCCATTTAATTGCGATCTCGAACCTGAATATGCTGAACAGGTGATCGAGCAAATCATCTTGAGGGGATGGATTTTGAGCAAGTGATCAATCACTGACACTTTTCACCAAATCTAAATTCCAAGTGTCAACCACATCCTTTCTGATTTAGGATTAGATCATGAAGAAAAAGATCGAGTTCACCGAGGAAGAGATGGAATGGTTTCTTTTTCAGAACCTCACGTCGTCCCTTCTTGCGGCACGTTGCATGGACGATGACGAAGATGCAAGCATAACTGCAAAGACGCTTGCAAAGAAACTCTTCAAGGAATTTCCCGGCGACAAAGAATGAAACGCCTGACACATGAAGACGCCCGCTCTCGATATCCAGGTGCAATCGAGACGTGGGTTATTCTCGTTCTTGAACAATATCAACAGGACTACGCGGATGAGCGAGAAGTTCTCCGCCACACCGTTGTTTGGGATGACGTGGGAACGCTCGTGCTCTCATGGCAATCAAATGGTAGGCAACAACCACCCACCACCCGATGGAATTCGAAGAGCCTCGAGTGGGCTGACGAACCCGACATGATAAATTTTCTTGATGATGTGCATTCATTGGTGATATTGTGATAGATTTAGATCATGGAAGAAAAAAAGAACCTGGTCTCTTCATTGCAAAAGTTCATCACTACGTTCGAGGTGCTCGACGCCGACAGAGGTTTAGTTTACATCAACACTGGTGAAGCCGAAGGGATCACCGTGCAGGTCGTCCGTCGAGGCAAGCCCCAACCCATCACTCACTATTTGTCGCAATGCACTGAATCGTGGGTCACTCATGACCTGCTTCGCACGGCCTTCGACGAAGAAGAGATTTGGAATGCAATTCTGCTTGGGTATCTCAAGCTCATGAAGTCGGTTGGCTGTTACTCGATCGAAACCGACAAGTTGCCCAAGTAACACTGTGCATCGCTCAGATCGTTGATGATATATTTGTCTTATCTGGAGGAGATGAACATGGACGAAAAGACAATCAAGGTTGTGTTGGTCACCAAGTCACAAACCCGTAAGGGTGACAAGCTCAAGCTGACTGTGAAAGCCCGTGCCGAAACCATCGCCGAAGGTGAGGCGATTCGCACCAAACTCCTCTCTCACATTTACACTCATGAGAAGCCCGACTATCGTGTGGTCGATGCTGACGGGTATGCAAAGCTTCTCAAGCTGCTCGCCAAGGACGGGAAGCGCCGCAAGGAGGAGGGTGTAAAGAAGGCACAGGCAACCCGCGAGAAGAACATCGCGAAGGGTGTAAAGCGAAAGCCCGCGGTGAAAGTGGTTTGTCCGAAGTGCAGGGCATCTAGCAAGAAACTCTTCTCCGAGATGGGTGGGCTTCAGACGCGCCAATGCAAGATGGGTCACAGGTTTACCTTCGATAAGTGGATCATGGACCGTGCATTCTGGAGTCCTGCTACCGCTCTTGCCCATGTATACGGGAAGGCCTGATCACCTGGCGTAATCAACGACGATCCTGGGGTGCTATTTCTATAGTGAGGAAGATGCCCGCGCAAAATAACCCATCTTGTTTCTCGTGCTTTGCACCCCTTAGTCGGGGTGTCACTTCGTCTGCGATTGAGATAAGATTGAT
>JBKJSQ010000055.1:0-8314 GCA_046594495.1 Minisyncoccia bacterium
CATCTTCGGAACTGAGCGTCGCGTGCTTATTTCAAAAACTGGTGTATGCGAAACGTGCACTGGAACCGGAGCGAAGCAGGGAACAGGGCTGATATCGTGTAGCGCTTGCAACGGAAAAGGGGAAATACGCGAGACTCGCAATTCGTTCTTTGGAACATTTGCAACGACTCGCACGTGTCCAAAATGCCACGGTAAAGGTCAAATTCCGGAAAAGCCATGCGACACATGTCAGGGAGCTGGCGTTGCCAAACGAGAGGAAGAAATTCACATCGTTGTACCAACCGGAGTGAGCGACGGCGAAATGATTCGTATGCCTGGCCGTGGTGAAGTAGCATCTGGGGGTAGCGCAGGTGATCTGTATGTAAAGCTTCATGTTAAAACGGATCCAGCATTTACGCGTGAAGGTAACAATCTCGTGCGAGCGCTTCCCGTAAAACTTACCGACGCACTCATTGGTGCCACGTATCATGTGCGGGGCCTCGAAGGTGATTTGCCGGTGGAAATTCCTGCTGGAGTTGTGCATGGCGAAATGCTCAGAATCAAAAGTCAGGGTGTGCCGCACGGACGCAATAACCGCGGTGACTTGCTTGTGCGAGTAGACATACAGTTTCCTAAAAAACTTTCAAAAGAACAGCGTGAACTCATAGAAAAGTTGCGCACAGAAGGACTATAAAATTGAGGACCCGTCACGCATGACGGGTCCAAGGTTTTGGGATCTATGACGGATTTCGCGAAGCCTTTTCTTCGATACCAGACTTTTTTTCTCGTTGTCGCAGTTCTGAAGCAACTGCTTCAAACCCAATGCCACGAGAAATTAGTGCAACCGAAAGCATATAGACTACGTCCGCGCACTCACGAATTACGGCGTTTGTGTCTTCGCTAACGAGTGCGATGACAAACTCTGAGGCTTCCTCTCCAAATTTTTTAGCACAACCGTGAGCCTTTTTACCCAAAAGCGTGCGAGTGTATGATTCATCGGTCAGGGCGAGGGATCGACTCAGCAGTCTTGATTGAAATGTTGCCATGTTCCAAATCATTGTGGCACGCTCATGAGATGTGCGTGGGTAGGAAAGAATATTGCCGTTCACAGGTACGACATATGTCTCAAGCGCTTCTGCAGCACCTGCTTTAGGAGCAATTTCCTCGCGCCCTTCGTTAGGAATCAAAGATCGATAGAAGCACGACCGTGTTCCAGTGTGGCAAGCCAGTTTATCTCCTTGCGGCTCTGAGAGATATAGCAGGGAATCGCCGTCACAATCAACCAAAACATCTCGCACAAGCATCACGTTGCCGCTTTCCTCACCTTTCACCCAAATTTTGGAACGTGAAGTCGAGAAGAATGTAGCAAGTCCTGTCTCAAGTGTTTGGAGAAGTGCTGTCTCATTGGCATACCCTTGCATGAGCACTTCTAGCGATACTGCATCTTGAACGATTACAACCACAAGTCCGCCGCGCTTGTCGAAATTTGGCTTCCTTACAATCGTCATAGTAACCTCCTGTTTTTCAAAGAACGACCCGCTCGCAAAATGAAAACCCCCTCGCGAGAGGGGGTTTTGCAGATGTCAGAATGAAATCAACGCAACCCTCTCCCGCCAGAGCCGGTTGCATGATGCATACGTGTAAGCACGGTCGTGTAGCCTCCCGTACCTTCTTGAAGCCATTTAGAAACACGAGCGACTGTTGTAGAACTAAAGCCTGTGGTCTTCTGGATGTTTGTGTAGGGTATCGAATCTTTCAGCATCCGTGCACACTGCAGTCTTTTCGCGAATTCGGTAATTTCCTTCTGAGTCATTAGGTCGCGCAAAAAATCACGAATATCAGCCTTGGTGCGTAAGGTCCCAAACGCTTCCACAAGATCGCTGTTTTCTGTCGTTTGCCAGTTCATACAACTCACTTTATCTAAGTAAAGTGAGTTGTCAAGCAGCAAACAAAGTAGTGACAATGATGGTTAAGGTCCGCAACTTACTATACGGATGGATAGTGACGGCGCTTTTTTGAGGTGCTGTAAGTAAGTTTGAAGGGACGACAAGTCGATTCAATAATTCAGCAGGTATTGATAGCCGTTTTGTTAATCGACTCCAGAAGTTATGCGTAGCATTTATCAATAGGCGCGGCCTTGCGGCACTCATTGACCTCAGGCATTATCGTCATAGGTCAATAGGGTATACGGAAAGGCGATACACAATGGCTCAAACAGGCGTATTTTCCTCATTGCTTCAGCGAGAGGATCAGAGGCGGTTTTGGGATCGCCAAGCCCCGCATTACAGCGAGGCAAACATGACAAACGATAACGACGGCGAGCTCGCGCTCGTTAGGCAATTTTGTGCAGAATACGCTACTCATTCTTCGGAGCTGCGTGACATTGTCACATTCGGGGGAGCAGATGGTTGTCGGGATCCCCGTGTGGTTATTGATGCGTTTGCATCGACTGGTTTGCGGCCGGCAGAGATCTACTTCAATGATCTTTCGTCCGAAATGGTTCAGCAGGCCCGAAACAAATATCTTAATGCGTATTCAGACAAGGGCATGTCGGTCCTTGGCCTCGCGGGCAATGTGGCGGATGTAATTGACTACATAGCGCACTCTCCTCGGCGCGTCGTCATTGGCGGGTATCATATCGAAGCGTTCCTACACGCATCGCGTTCTGAAGGGTACTCGATGTGCGGACTTGAAGAATATATTCGAAGTGCAGATATTCTCGGTAGTCAATTTACGCTGGAATGGTGCGACGTCGGCCCGACTGGTTATGAACCGACCGGAAAAATATTCCATTTCGATACCCGTGACACGATAGATATGACTATCGTTGAAACGGTGGTGAGTGCGTTTAGAGGACACACTGTTGTGAGAAATTGCGGTGCATTGCGTGTTATAGCCCGTCATACACAAGAAAGTGAGCCGTTTATATCGCACTGGTATACCGACGCGGGGTTCCGCACACTTCTCTCGACCGGATTTGGTGAGCGAACATTCGGTCTGCCACTACGCCGATGCGCAAAAGGAATCGTTGTCTGTATTGATCCACTCATGGATCGGCCGACAGGCATGGTTACGATGCTCAATAATGTAATTGGAAACATGTTACCCAAGGATGTGGTACGAAATCTGACGGCAATTGATGCCATCAGCCGTTGATGGTCTTTTGGACCCCGTGCGACTTGTCGCACGGGGTCGTTTGTATTCTCTTGACAGAAACATCGTCCAGCTGTACCTTCCATCTTAGTTACATCCTCAGATTTGGGTCCCTCGCGAAAGCTGAGGGATTGGGCCCGAATCGTCCGTCTGGACAAGGAGATTCCTGCATCAGTGGGAGTCCGGAACCCTCCGTTATCAGGGTGACCGATGTCGCTATGGCGGAGTCGGTGAAAGGCCTCAATTGAATTTTAGGCAAAGTAAGGTGGCACCGCGGAGACCCGCCCTTATCACACAAATATAATTTTGTGTTCTAAGGGCGGTTTTTTGTTGCACAAAAAACCCAAATGATCTTTGACTCAGTAAAGCAACAAATAAGGAGGAGCTTGAACGTGGAACAGAAAACAGGTGGAAAGGCGCAGGGTCTGAAATCTCTATCACAGATCTCAGGTGTTCGGGTGCCGCGATTCATTTCGTTGTCTCCGGATATTGCGCTAACGGATTGCAGAGACCGTGTGGAGGAATTCATTTCGGCGAATCCTGACTGTATTGACGTCGCGGTTCGTAGTAGCTCAGATCAAGAAGACGGCATGCAGGCATCGTTTGCAGGCATGTTTCTCTCCAAGCTGCACGTTCCTGCACGATGTGAGGACATCCTCAAGGCCATTCTGGAGGTTCGTGATAGCGGTATGGCGAAAAAGCTAACAGTTGACCACTACGCCTCGGCGCGAGGATTCTCTGAAAGCAGTATCGGTGTCGGGACAATTGTTCAGGAGATGGTCCATGCGGATATAGCGGGCGTCATCTTCTCTCACAGCCTCGACACTGACGACGGATACTTTCTCATCTCAGTTACCTCTGGTCTTGGCGATCAAGTGGCAAGTGGCCTCGTCAACGGTTCTCTGATCCGTATTGAACGTGATATTGCTATCGCTCAGATACCGGAAAAGTGGCTTCGTGATCTCATCGTAATGACGCGCGCAATAGAAGAGCACATGCATTCGAATAGTCTCGATGTGGAATTTGCGGTGGCAAAAGAGGTGCTTTTTTGCCTCCAGTGCCGGCCACTCACCACTATGGGATCGACAAAGAAAATCGATGCGCAGAGTCTGCAGGAAATGATCAAGTCAGCTCAAGCAGAAATTGCTGATTTGAGAGCAGACGATGTGCTGGGGGACATGATTGATATCAATCCTCTTGAACTACTCGGCGCAGACCCTTCTACACTCGACATCTCCGTCTTTCGTTTTCTGTTTTCGGACAGAATTGTGGAAGCGGTACGAGAAACCATGGGCTATCATCCACTTCATTGCGGATTGGTTCAACTCATCGCCGGTAAACCGTACGTTTCGTTACGGGCTTCGGCGTTCAGTTTTAGGCCGCGCGGCATTTGTGACGCGACGTACGAAAAGCTTGTTTCGACTTATTGCGAACTCATTCGAAACGATGAGTCGCGACAATCGAGAGTTGAGTTCGATGTGTTCGCGATGGATACCGGCGACAAGCTGGAGTCGCGAATGCGGGATGCAGAGTTAAATACCGCCGAGTGTGAGGAAGTTCGCTGTGCGTTCATCACACTACGCTCTTCGCTTTTTGCGATCTCAGAAACGGTTGCCGCACAGTATGAAGCCAGACTTCGGGAGTATGCCGAGGCAATAAAGCGTAATGCATCAGTTTCTCTCGAGAACATGCTCTCGCATGTGGCCGAAGGGACGAGATTCTTTGTGCAAGTTGCCCGACTTGCCTTCTACTGGAAAAATCGTTTCGAAGAAACCTATCCGGCAGAAGACCTGAATGAACTCCTCGCTGGTCACATAGAGACGGTCAGCAGTAGACAAGAGCAAGACCTTATCCGATGCAGATCGGGTGAGATATCGCGGAGCGAACTTGTGCGCACATACGGTCACTTGCGGCCCGGCCAGTTCAGTATGTTCGGCGAGTCATATGCAGATGACCCTGAACACTACCTCTTCTCTCAGGTGCATAGCGAACGCTCAACATCTGTTCCGGTCCGCGCACACGCGTTTAAAGAGTCTGCCGAGTTTAAAAATGTTGTTGCCTTCATGCGTGCTCGCGAAGAGTCGAAGTTCCTCTTTTCCCGAGCATTGAGCCAGTTCATAGACACTCTGAAGAGGGAGCTCACGTTACGCGGTATTCCGAAAGAGGTGGCTAAACGCTGCGTCTGGAATGATCTCCACGCATGGATCAACGGACTATCTTCGGGAGTGTTGGATGCACATCCTTCAGTGCCGCTAAACCTTCCGTCGGTCGTGTTCCCGCGTACGTGCGATCTACGTATTGTACGCTTTGGCCGCGCAGCACCAACATTCATAACTCGGCAACGTGTAAAGGCGCCGATACTAGTGTTGGAAGATCCCTCTATCCACTGTGATGTGTCCGGAGCGATTGTTGTCATTCCGAACGCAGACCCTGGCTTCGACTACCTGTTCCATTCGGGTGCGGTTGGCATAATCACAAAAAATGGTGGGCCCGCCTCGCACATGTGTATCCGTGCAGTCGAATTGCAAATGCCGGCATGTATCGGCTGCGGCGAACACCAATTCAGCGTATTACGGTCTGTGCAGGCCCTCTTACTTGACTGTTCGTCACGACAACTTGTTGCTTGCTGATGTGAACAGCCCCTTCCAGATTTCGATCTGGGAGGGGCGACTTCTTTACCACATACGATATACAATACTTCTTATGAAATACGTTTTCCTCAGACACGGGCGTTTAAGCCTACCGTATAAGGATCACAGCGAGATGCCGTTTGACGTGTTTCGCGATTTGGGCACTGGCGTAATGAACCCTACAGTGGATAAAGAGTTCACATTAGAGCGAATCTTAGAAATTCGAAAAACGATAGACCTGGCCGGCATTGAATACATTTATACAAGTCCCGCTCAGCGTTGCATCGATACGTCTCAACTTATCGCAGAGCAGCTGGGCACAATTAAAAAAGAAAATCTGATTATTGAACCCCTTCTTTCTGAGATTAAATTTGACCTCGGTGCAATTGACCAACAGGATGATGTGAGGATGGCGTTGAAACGTGGAGATATGCGGGCGGTAAACCTTGCTGTTTTTCAATCTATGGTCTCAGGCAATCACAGTGAAACTGTTGAATCAGGGTATCATCGTGTCGTATCTCTACTGGAACAAATGAATTCATTAGGCACTTCTTGTCTTTGCATTTCTCATGATTTTTTTATGCGCGTCATAGAACTCAGACTGCGCCGGGGTGTACTTGTATCAAAAAATATTTCGACAGATGATCTCGAACAAACAAAGCGGAATAACTATCTTGGAGGTTTTTTGAGCGACGAACAATTCTCCTCTTTCGAACCCATTTTATGAGTCTGGTGACATAAAAGGAAATACGGGGGTTGTCTGTTGCGTCGTACCTCCTGAATGAGGTATCTGCTCACAATCAGATACTGCGCGGCAAGGTGTTGATCGTATTGAACATCGAGCAAGCCGCTGAGCGATATGTGTCGGGACCGTATGAATCGGCGGGAGCAAATAGATACGTGGAATGCGATATGAATCGACTGCCAGCCACGGTTATGACTAACGCATTATTCTCCAGCTATGACTACATTCGGGCACGCGACCTGCTGCCGGTTTGGAGTGAGTTCGATATCGCACTGGATGTGCACAGTACAAGAAAGCCCAAACACGTCGACCAGTCGATCTGAATAGTGAAGTAGCTTTTGAATGATCCGGTACGCCGACTTACTCTCTGAACAAAAAACGACCCTCAGCTGCAAATAGCAGATGAGGGTCAAATTGTTTGGCGTACTTCGCTCAGGCTTTCCGGCCCGTAGCAATGGTGTATGCGCCGAAGTGCAAGGTGCTGAGGTGCTGGTCGAGTTCCAATACCGTTTCTCGAGCACGAGTCTGTTCCGGAGCGAATAATTGATCCGGTAGAACAGCACTTACTGTCGGGTACGAGGCAAGCTCGACATCGACAGATAGTGATGGTCCGAGCAGGGACTGGATCTCGATTTGCGTGAAGCTTTTGGCATACACAGAAAAGATCTCATTGCCGATACGAACATCGAGACACGACTTCGATGCGTTGATCTCCGCCGTCAGCCCATCGGGCCACGGCAGAAAATTCCAACTGTAGACGAGCGCGTCTGCGTTGTAGAACGACAGCAGATAGCGACCGCCTTTCTTGAGAACGCGAGCGATTTCCGACATCAGCGTACCGATGTTTGGAATGTCACTCGCGGTCCCGAGGTTCATGTTCACGAACGACACCGATGCATCAGGAAGCGGAATTCCTTGCTCAAGGTCCCACTCTTCGAAGCGAATATTTTCCGTTTCCGCAGTCAGCTTCATATTGGCTGCTGCGATCATGAATGGACAGATGTCATATCCGATCACGCGCTGGAAGCGATCGGAAAGTCGAAGTGACTGAGATCCGGTCGCACAGCCAAGGTCGAGTGCAAGCACGCGGTCATGGGTGTCGCTGATCGCCGAGGTGATGCACGCATCTTCGAATTCTCGATACGCACCGATTGCGAAATGGCGAAGACTGTAGTCAGCGTCATAACTCCTGACGACAGCCGCTGTCAGCTTCAGCAAATTCTGTTTCAAGTGCGCGTGCCACTCTTCGTCGGTCTTCGTGTCGACCGGCTTGAAGTCGCTCTGCAATTGGATCAGTTGCTGCTTGGTTGATTCGTTGATGATGAGGTGCATCAACGCGTGCGCGAAGTCGTCGTTGATGCCAAGGCCGTTTACCGCAAGAAATCGAGCGGTATCAAGCCGGTGTCGCTCACGTCCACGATCGTAGATGCCTTTTCCTTCAGATTTTTTGAGTGCTCCCACGCTAAGCGCGAGATTCATACGGGTCGCCACGAGCGATAGCAGGACGCTATCAAGCATGTCGATACGTGATGCTAGCTGCTTGATGTCGAGTGACCGAAACATTGTGATTTCCTTCAGTAGACGATAATGCCCATTTTTTCACGCACACGGGCAACAGTGTTGGCGATTGATGCGCGAGCGAGTTTACCGCCACTGTTTAAGACGTCACGAACATAGTCATTCTGATTGGCGAGCATCATTCGCTTTTCTTGGAAAGGCTCCAGAATCGCTGCGATGCCGTCAACCAGTCTGTTCTTGCAGTTGCTGCATGAGATTGTGCCCGCCTGACATTCCTGCGCGATTGATC
>JBKJSQ010000061.1:0-18983 GCA_046594495.1 Minisyncoccia bacterium
GTTTGCGCTCGGTCCTTCAGGATTTCCGTTTGAGCAATTCTTGGCGGAAGTATTGCGCGGTCACGGATGGAAAACACAAACCGATATTATGATGACGGGCCGTTGTGCACCGCACGAGGTAGATGTGCTCGCTGAGAAAGATGGAAGACGTGTTGGTATCGAAGTGAAGTTCCACAATGAACAGGGTGGAAAAACCGACATCAAGGATGCGCTGTACGTGCATGCGCGTTACGAAGACTTAAAACAAGCGCCGACTATTTCGTCTCGCGTACACGAGGGGTGGCTCGTAACCAACACTGTTTTTACTCGTAACGCCATACGATATGGACGCTGTTCAAACCTTACAATGATTGCATGGGACTATCCGCGCACACGAGGACTCTCTGCAATGATTGAAGAGGCCAGTGTGCATCCTGTAACAGCACTGACCACGCTTTCCGACAGCGAGAAGCGCCGGTTGCTGGATAAAAAGATCGTGTTGTGTAAGTCCGTTCATACCGCACATTTGCTCGAAGAGTATGGTGTGGCGCCGGGAAAGATTCCCCATGTAATGGAAGAGGCAAAGCGACTGTGCGGCATATAGACATGATGGAAGCATGTGCACAGCTCCGTCGTAGGTGATTCGAGTGAGCTACAATATATAAACGATATGAGAAACCCAGCGGTCTTCTTTGATCCAACGAACGTCATGTTCCTTAAAATGCTGCTTGCGATGCTGCTCGGCGGCCTCATCGGTACCGAGCGCGCGATTCTGGCGCGACAATCAGCGGGTACGCGTACGTTCGGATTGGTTTCCTTGGGTGCGTGTCTGTTTATAATTATTTCAAACTACGTCGCGTCCGTGTATATAGGTGTGCTCGATATTCAGCCGCTTTTTGTTCCTGGAGCCGTTGTAACGGGTATCGGATTCCTCGGCGGGGGACTCATCATTTTTCGCGGAGACGCATTGCACGGTATTACTACCGCAGCGGGTCTCTGGATTACCGCCGGTGTCGGCATGGCAATAGGTTTTGGCCTCTTTTCTGTCGGCATCTTTGCGACCATCCTTGTGCTTATTATGTTTACCGGCATGTATTGGCTCGAATCACGTTTCAAACATTGGTTTGCTGAGCATAATTCTGACTCACCGCACCATCCACAGGCGTGAGTGTGACCCGTTGAAATACTTATTATGCTCGCTCGGTGAGCATAAGTAATGCACATAAAATTTTCGGTTGCGTACTATTCCAAGCGTTCGAGCTCTTGGGGTATACCCCGTGAGATATCAATTGTTCTCACAGTGGAGGAAATTCTGAGGTTATGTCTCATGGGGTATACTCATGCCGATGAGTGACTTCTATAATCCCAAACGCGGAGCCAATTGGAACTATGGTGGAAGCAACTGGAGCCTGTCCCGAGGAAAGATTGATTTGTTCGTAGAGTGCGCTCGTTGTTTCTATGTGGACAATAAACTCGGAACGAAAAGACCGCCCGGCTTTCCTTTCAACTTGAACTCTGCGGTAGACGAGCTCCTTAAAAAAGAGCTCGATGTGCATCGCGCAGCGGGTACACAACATCCGCTGGCAAAAGCATATGGCGTAGATGCTATCCCGTTCTCTCATGCAAAAATGGATGACTGGCGCAACGCGCTCAAGGAAGGAGTTAAGTTCGAGCATCCACAAACGGGACTTTTGGTTCGTGGAGGAGTAGACGACATCTGGGTTAATACAAAAGGTGAATTAATTGTCATTGACTACAAGGCAACGAGTAAGGACGGCAGCATTGAGTCACTCGACGAGGATTGGCACGTTGGATACAAGCGGCAGCTCGAGGTGTATCAGTGGCTTCTGCGCCAGAACGGCTTCACGGTTTCGGATACCGGCTATTGGTTCTATGCGAATGCCACCAAAGATCGCGCCGCGTTTGATGCGCGACTCGATTTCGAACTCACACTCGTTCCGTACAAGGGAGATACATCATGGATTGAGAAGACTTTGCTCGCAATTAAGAATTGCCTCGAGTCCAACGACATTCCAGCTTCATCGGGAGCATGCGATTATTGCCGGTACCGCGACGCAGCGGGCAATGCAATGAAAGACCACATGACAAAGACCGGAGGTAAAAATTTGAAATAATTCTATGAAAACCATTCAACACCTTCGACAAGCTCAGGGCAGGCAAGTTCAAGGCAAGACATTTAGTGAGAAAGTGAGGGCAATTGTCGCTCAGATACCTGAAGGAAAAACCATGACTTACAAACAAGTCGCATCAAAGGCAGGGAGTCCGAATGCCGCGCGTGCGGTCGGTGCAATTATGCGCGCGAACTATGACACAGGTATTCCGTGTCATCGCGTTATCGGATCCGACGGCGCAATGCGAGGTTATAACCGCGGAGGAGAAGTAGCGAAGCTCGCACTACTCCGTAAAGAAAAGGCGATTGCATAAGGCGGTATGAAAATGAACAAACTTCCCGGAACGGACGTGTCTGTTTCCATTATTTGCGCAGGTACGATGAATTGGGGCACGTTTAATACAGAGCCAGAAGCCTACGAACAGTTGGATTACGCAACAGGGCAGGGAGTAAATTTTCTTGATACCGCAGAGATGTATCCTATTCCACCCGCACGCGAAACGCAGGGATTAACCGAGACCTATCTCGGTAATTGGATGCAGGCGCGTGGCAATCGCAATGAACTTATCGTTGCCAGTAAAATCGCGAGTCGAAATCAAGCCGGCATGATGTCAACTCGTGATGCGAGCGAGGGCCTCACAAAAAAAGGCATTGCAACCGCAATCGATGGCTCACTTTCACGGCTGCAGACAGATTATGTGGATCTCTATCAGGTGCATGTGCCCGACCGCAAGGCGAATTACTTCGGTGTTCGTGGGTATGAAAATCAGATGGAAGAGGGAGGTGCTTCCATTGAGGAAACGCTTGATGGACTCTTCGATATTGTTAAAGCTGGCAAGGTTCGGTATATCGGAATATCAAATGAGACCGCGTGGGGACTTGGCGAATATCTGCGTATCGCGAGAGATATGGGATTACCAAAAGTAGTAACCATCCAGAATCAGTATTCGCTCATTAATCGCACGTTCGAAATCGGTCTCTCAGAGATGTGTTTGAAAGAGAATGTTGGACTGCTCCCATATTCACCGCTCTCCAAGGGAGTATTATCCGGAAAGTATCTTGGTGGTGTGATTCCAGCGAATTCACGTTTTGGATATGCGCTTCGCGACATCGATCGCTACAATCCCGCGCATGCGCAACCCGCGATTCAAAAGTACGCCAATCTTGCAAAGATACATGGATTACAGCCCGCCGAACTCGCGCTCGCGTGGGTGAATAGTCGCTCATTTGTGACCTCAAACATCATAGGGACCCGCTCTATGGAGCAAATAAAAACCGATGTTGCGACCGCAAACATCACGCTCTCACAGGATGTGCTCGATGAGATCAAAAAAATCTATACCGAACACCCCGATCCGACCGCGTAGCAGATATCACGCCTTTTGAGTCCGAGAGGACGAATATGGTAGAGTACCGCGATGCAAATGCCTCCTAAGCCGCCAAAAACCCCAAAAAAGCCTGAAATTACGCCATTTCATGGTGATTCTCGGGTGGATGAATATAACTGGCTTCGCAAGCAAGAGAGCCCCCGAGTGCTCAATCACATCAAGGCGGAGAACGAATATGCCGATGCGGTCATGAAGCCGACCCTCAAGCTCCAGAAAGAGCTCTATAGCGAGATACGTAAACGCATGAAGGAAAACGACATGTCGGTACCGGTCAAGGAAGGGCCATATGAGTACTTTTCGCGTACCAAGAAGGGCAAGCAGTACGGCATTCATTGCCGCAAGAGAATAACGGGAGGACCGGAGCAGGTAGTGCTCGATGAAAATAAGCTCGCAGCAGGGGAGAAATACTTTAGTCTCGGACTATTTGAAACCTCTCCCGATCATCGCCTGCTCGCATACGCCACCAATACAACTGGAGACGAAAAATACACACTTCGAATCAAAGACCTCCGCACCGGAAAGTTGCTCTCAGAAAAGATCGAATCAATTGCTGATTTCGAATGGGCAGAGAACGGGGAACACTTTTTCTACACAGTCGAAGAGCATCCGCATCCTCCGCGCAAGATATTCCTCCATCGATTAGGCGAAGACACAAAAGAAGATGTGATGGTATATGAGGAAAAAGACCCGCAATGGTATGTAGGGCTCGACAAGAGTCGGAGCCGGAAATACATCTTCTTTATTGCTGCGAACTTCGATTCAAGTGAAGTGCGCGTCATGCCTGCGCATCACCCGTTCTCGCCGGTACACCTCATGGCTCCGCGCAAGAAGGATGTAAAGTACTTTGTGGACCACCACGACGGCTATTTCTACATCATGACCAACGAGCGCGCCGTGAATTACAAAATCATGCGCACGAATACCGAAACACCAACGCGGAAATATTGGCGCGACTGGATGCCTCACAACATCGACCGGCCGATTTCCGGGATGCTTATGTTTGAGAACTTTTTCGCAATTACTGTGCGTGAAAGAGGTTCCGAAGAAATTTATATCCACAAACCCGGAAACGTGAAGGGTAAAAAAGTACAGCTTCCGGAAGACGAGCACTCTATCGGAATCAACGATGATCTCGAATACTTCTCGACGTTTATCCGTATCTCGTATCAATCATTCGTAACACCTCGTGTTGTATTTGATTACGATGTCGAAAAAGAAACGTTTAAAACCCGAAAAAAGCAGGACGTACCGGGATGGAGCAAGTCTGGGTTCGTTTCCACTCGGGTGTGGGTAAAAAGCGGCGATGTGAAAGTGCCGGTTATCCTCGTGCATGGGAAGAAGGTTAAACGCGATGGCTCGGCTCCGATGCTACTAGAAGCATATGGTTCATACGGCATCTCCTCTGATCCATATTTTTCGATTTCTAAACTCTCACTCTTGAAGCGCGGATGGATTATCGCTCTTGCGCATCCACGCGGGGGAGGCGAAATGGGTTGGCACTGGCATAAAGCAGCAAAGCTTTTGACCAAGCACCGAACCTACGACGACATGATCGCGGTTGCGGAATTCATGCAAAAAAATAAATACACGTCGTCGGATCGCATCGCCCTCATGGGTGGTTCTGCGGGCGGTATGATGGTTGGATCAGTTATGAATTTGCGCCCAGAACTTTTTGCAGCCGGTATCGCACTCGTACCGGCGGCAGACATCATAACGTCTATGTACGACGAATCTCTTGGAGGAACGCGCTTGCACTACGACGAAGTGGGCGATCCGCGCATTAAAAAGTTTTACGATTACTTCAAAAAGTATTCACCCTATGAGGGCGTAAAGGAACAGGCATACCCGTCAATGCTCGTGCGAGTGAACCTGAACGACATCCGGACGCCGTATTGGGAAGGTGCAAAGTGGGTGGCACGACTGCGTGCAAAGAAGACCGATTCGAATCCGATAATGCTTAAAACAGAAATGGTTGCGGGACACTTCGGCAAATCCGGCCGATACGAGTGGATCAAGGACCGTGCGTTCGACTTTGCCTACCTGCTCACACAACTTCCTGTAAAAAAGAAGCAGTGATAAACTCTTCCGATGCGCGTACACGATGTTCGAACAAAATTCTTTGAGTTTTACAAAGCACGAGGCCATGTGCACATTGCCTCAGCGCCCATTACTCCGCTGAATGATCCAACCACGCTCTTCGTGGGATCCGGCATGCAGCCGCTCGTACCGTACTTATTGGGCGAGGCGCACCCTTCAGGCAACCGATTAGTGAACAGTCAAAAAAGTTTTCGTGCGGAAGACATCGACGAGGTCGGGGACAATCGGCATACAACATTTTTCGAAATGCTTGGTAATTGGTCTCTCGGTGACTACTTTAAGCAGGAGCAGCTTCCCTGGGTGTTTGAATTTCTTACAACTGAAATAGGGCTGGACCCGAGCAAGCTCTACACCACTGTATTTATTGGTGACGAAGCAAACAATGTGCCAAAGGATGAAGAATCTGCTGCGTTATGGGTGCGTTTGTTTGCCGAGAAGGGCATTGAAGCGAAGGTTGTGGAAATAGGCGCGGAGGCGGATGGGTATGTGAAAGGTATGCAGAACGGCCGTATTTTTTACTACAACGCGAAAAAGAATTGGTGGTCACGCGCCGGAGTGCCGGAAAATATGCCCGCGGGTGAGCCGGGCGGACCGGATAGTGAAGTGTTTTACGACTTCGGTACCGATCACGACACAAAGTGGGGTCCGGAATGTCATCCAAACTGTGACTGTGGACGCTTTATGGAGATTGGAAACTCGGTCTTTATGCAGTACATCAAGCAGGAAGACGGTTCGTTTTCGCTTCTTCCGAAACAAAATGTAGATTTTGGCGGTGGGCTGGAGCGCATCGCTGCAGCTTCTAACAACGATGCAGACGTATTTCGTACCGATGTATTTAGCGATGTAATTGATTTGCTAGCACGCGACTCCGGAAAGTCGTACGAGGATGAAGCATGTAAGCGCTTATTCAGAATCGTGGCCGACCATATGCGAGCAGCGACCTTTATGCTCGGTGATGGTGTGCGACCAGCTAACACAGATCGGGGCTATATTTTGCGCCGACTCTTGCGTCGCGCTTCACAACATGCGCAGAAGCTTGGCATAGCGTCAGAAAACGCTGATAACAGCGCACTCGTGCGTGCTGCAATCATTGTGATTGAAAAGTACAAGGCGGCGTACCACGAACTTGCGACAGACGACGCGTTCCAGATGATAAAGCATGAGATTTGGAAAGAGGAGGTGCAATTTGGACACACGCTTGTGCAAGGCTTGCGTGAGTTTGAGCGTATTGCATCGAACATAATTTCCGGAGAGCAGGCATATACACTTTTCACAACATATGGCTTCCCATTTGAAATGACAAAAGAGCTCGCGATTGAACGTGGCATATCCATCGATGAAGTCTCATACAAAGAGCTCATGGTAAAACATGCAGATCTTTCACGGAGTGGTGCAGAACAGAAGTTCAAAGGAGGACTTGCTGATGCATCACTCGAAACGACGCGCCTGCACACAACCCACCACCTGCTTCTCAAGGCACTTCAGATTGTGCTTGGCGATCACGTTAAACAGCGAGGAAGCAACATCACCGGAGAACGATTGCGCATCGACTTTTCGCACGGAGAAAAAATGACACCTGAGCAGAAATCTGAAGTTGAACGCATTGTGAACGAACAGATCAACATGCACCTTCCGATGACGCGCTCGACCCTGCCAAAGATCGACGCGGAAAAACTTGGTGCAGAGCACGAATTCGGTGCCAAGTATCCGGATATGGTGTCTGTGTATTCGCTCGGACCGGTGGGGGCTGATGTGGACAACCCGCAGTTCGACAACGCCTTCTCGATAGAGTTTTGCGGCGGTCCGCACGTCAGTAATACCAGTGATATCGAAGAAGGGGGCATATTCAAAATTCAAAAGGAGGAAGCCGTTGCAGCAGGAATCCGAAGAATCAAGGGAATTCTCGTTAAGTAAATTGACGAACCTGCCTGCGCAGGCAGGTCAAGGGTGTGCTCATTCGATAAGTGGGTATTTCTCACGAACTCGTCGTTTGCGCACGTTATAATCAAGTGAATGTTGAATATCCGTTTGCCATTTCGCGAAGAAGTAATCGCGATTGTTGATATTGGTCCGGGGAGTGCCTACGCTGCACTCATCTCTGTAGGCGCCGCGGGAGCTCACATTCACGCACAATCATTTTCATTAATCTCCATCGAAGTCGAAACTCCGGAACATTCTATAACGGCGATTGGCGATCGCGTGGATGACGTGTGCAAACGTTTGCTCGAACAGGCTGCCCAAAAAGGCATCACCGGCCATATCAAAACAGTGTATTGCGTCGTGCACACCCCGTGGACACATTCTACGACCGTGCGAAAACGTCTCGACTTTGAAACAGAGACGCGAGTACACGAATCGCACATCAGCGGTGTAGCGAAAGATATGCTCGCGGAAATGAGTAGTTTGAACCACGACACCCTCATGGAGGCTGCAGTTATTCGTACATGGCTCAATGGCTATCCGGTCGTTAATCCCGAGGGCAAGAGTGCGCATTCACTTGTTGTCTGCGCCATCGTGAGTGAACTTGACCCATCTGTGAAAAAGAATGCGGAGGCGGCCATTCATCGCGCGTTCCCATCATCAATTGTCGAGTGGCGCTCAGCCGCTCGTGCAATGCAAACGACCCTCGGTGCTTTGCGTCGTGATGATGAAAACTACCTTGCGCTCGATATGGGCATGGATTCCACTCAAATAATATCTGTTCGCGACGGTTTTCCCATTGGCGAGCGAATTGTGCCGCAAGGGCTGCGAACTATCCTTGCCCGAGTAGATAAAAAGCGAGTTGCGGAGGAAACACTTGGCCTCATCAGAATGCTTTCGCGCGATGCATGTGAGGGAAGTGCGTGCGAAGCAATACAAAAGTCTATGGCAATCGCAGAACCCGAGCTTGCAAAGTTTTTTGGTGAATCGCTTGGAGGCCTCGCTGCTGAGCGACGCCTTGCCAACACGCTCGTGCTGTCTGCGAATCCCGACATTGTTGATTGGATGAAACAGTTTTTCTCTCGGCTCGATTTTACACAATTCACTGCCACAACGCTTCCGTTTTCGGTTTCTGTTTTGGAAAACAATGTCGATTATCCGCAAATTTCTTCCGAGGAAAGTTTGCATGGACCGATTTTTTTCGCAGCTTCACTTGTCAACACAGAGCAGCGCGGATAATTTGCCAGTCACGCTTGCGTGATATACTTCGTTTTCAATGGCGAAGGACTACTTCCAGGATATCCTGCCTCCGCAAGGTAAGGGACGACACAATCAACCCCGTACAACTTCGCTCAAACGCGACCCCGATGTTCGTCCCGCTGCAACGATTGAAGAAACGGTGCAGCAGATTCCCGATATGGACAGTGATGCAGACGAGGTAGATGTAAATTCCGAGCATGCGGAGGTCTCAGAAGTAGCGCCGGAGCGCTCTATCCGTAATATTTCGGCACCAGCCCGACGCGTGCGAGACGACATGTCGGACGCTCCGAGATACTCTCCACCGATGCCAAAACAAAGAAAATCCGGTCGCGCCTGGTTGTGGGGTATAGGCGTCGTATTCATAGCAGTTATAGGAATTCTATTGTTGATCGCACTACGAGGTACATCTGTCTCGGTAGAACCGCGTGTACACACCGTGGTATTTGACGAAACATCTCGCTTCACTGCGTATCCGCAGACAACTGCCGGAGCAGGAATGCTTTCGTACACCACCCAGACTGTTGAAATTGAAGATGCAGAACCAGTTGAAAGTTCAGGCACAGTGCATGTAGAGGAAAAAGCGAGTGGTACCATAACAGTATTCAACGATTTTCAAGCGACTCCGGTGAAGCTTATAAAGAACACGCGCTTTTCAACTGCGGAAGGTCTTATTTTTAGGGCGCTGACCGACATTACCGTGCCAGGAAAGTCCGCCACTGCACCGGGGCAAGTATCGGTTTCTGTTGTGGCCGATCAGGTAGGTGAGCAATACAACATACAATCGATGCGACTCAATGTGCCGGGGCTCAAAGGAAGTGCGGAATATGACAAGGTGTACGCACAAGTTACCGTACCGTTTGCCGGTGGCTTCAATGGTGAGCGACCCGGTATTGCTGAAGGGGCGCTCGCCGGAGCACGTACTGCTGTGAGAGGTCGACTAGAACAGAAAATTCGTGAGTCCATCACAGCGCTCTCGAAAGAGGGTGTTGTTACGTTCCCCGAGCTTGCGCAGGTCACCTACATCTCACTCCCAACAACAAGCGAAGGCGGAGCAAATGCAAAAATTCACGAAAAGGCAACCGCGCTCGTGCCGCTCATACCAGCAGAGGCCTTCGCACTTTCCGTTGCACGCACAGTTTCAGCGGAAGCAGAAGGCGCGCGCATTCGATTAGTAGGACTCGACGGCTACGGAGGACTGCTCGTTGCCGCCTCGAGCACACCGGGAGTCGATCCGCTCCTATTTCAACTGACCGGTCAGGCAATGCTTATATGGGAGGTGAACGAGGCTGAACTCGCTCAGGCGCTCGCTGGACGCGATCAGAGCGCCTTTCAAACCATCGTTACAGGGTTTCCGGGTATTCAGTCTGCAACGGCCCGCATTGAGCCGTTTTGGTCGTCTGCCTTCCCAGGAGATGCAAATCGAATTCGCGTTAAAATAGCCGATCCGGCTGCAAAAAACTAGTCTATGGTGCTCGAAAACGGCATAAAACTTGACGTAGTATCCCCAAATTGTTACTATCCCTCACGCAGATATGGCTGATGTAGAAGTTGTGGAAGGAATCGTCGAAGAGGCGCTTCCGAACACATTATTTCGCGTAAAGCTTGATAATAAAGGTGAGATCGTACTTTCGTACCTCGCTGGAAAAATGCGTCTGCATCGTATCAAAGTGCTTGTCGGTGATCGTGTGCAATTGCACCTCGATCCATACGGCGGCCGCGCTCGGATCATCCGCCGGTCCTAAGCGAAATTAAAGAAGTCCCGCCCATCCGAGAATTCTTGGAAGGTAGGGCTGCACGGTGGTATCTGAAAATTAACGTATAGTCATGAAAGTAAAAGCTTCAGTCAAAAAAATCTGCATGCACTGCCGGCACGTTAAGCGCCGTGGTCGTTTGTGGGTTATTTGTACGAATCCACGCCATAAGCAGCGACAGGGTTAAATTTATTTAAAACGTAGTCTTCATCATTGATTCACCATGCGTATTGCAGGCATCACAATTCCCGACGAAAAGCGCCTTGAGATTTCTCTCACGGCTATTTACGGTGTGGGCCGACCACGTGCGCAAGCAACACTCACTGCGCTCGGTATCGATCATGGAGCAAAAGCAAAGGAAATCACTCCGGCGCAAGAGAGCTCGCTCCGCGAAGCACTCGAAAAGTTTACGGTAGAAGGCGAGCTCCGCCGACAAATCAGCGCAAACGTACGTCGCCTCAAAGACATCAAGGCGCACCGTGGTACTCGTCATATGAAACGGCTTCCCGTTCGTGGCCAGCGCACTAAAACAAACAACCGCACCGTCCGAGGCAATAAGCGCCAGACGATGACATCAGGTCGCCGTAAGTTGGAGAAGACATGATCTGATCCTGAATTGAGGCCAATTGATCAAGGGGTACGAGCAATCTACTCACTGGACTTCCTCACAAACGGAAACGACACAACACACCTATGGGAAAAAAAAGAATCATACGAAAATCAGGGGGAACAGTTGACGCGGGACTTAAGTCACGTGCGCTTGCACGCGTTGCAAAGAAGAACATCGTGCAGGGCACGCTGCATATTCATGCAACCTACAACAACACGAAGGTATTGCTTGCCGACAAAAGCGGTAATGCTATCGCATGGTCGTCATCGGGAAGCCTCGGATTCTCAGGCGCAAAGAAGGGCACGCCGTTTGCTGCTGCAAAGGTGGGCGAGATCGTGGGTGACAAGGCGGCCATCATTGGCGTTAAAGAAGTGGATGTCATCATCCGAGGTGTCGGTTCAGGTCGCGAATCTGCACTGCGCGCCTTTGCCGGAAAGGGCATTGATGTTACTCGAATCTCTGACGACACGCCGGTACCACACAACGGTCCGCGTCCGCCAAAGCCTCGTCGCGTATAATTTTTCTCAATAAACAATTATGTTGCCTGTAAAATCAAAGTATAAGATCGCAAAACGCCTCGGAGCCGGCGTGTTCGAACAGACGCAGACAAATAAGTTTGCGCTCTCTGAGGCACGTACCGCAGCCACCAAGAAGAAGCCACGTGGACGAGGTGGATCCGATTACGGTCGCCAGTTGCTCGAAAAGCAGCGCGTGCGGTACACGTATGGACTGAATGAACGCCAGCTTTCTAACTATGCAGAAAAGGCTATGAAAGAAGCTGATCCTTCCACGGCGCTACACCGATCACTCGAACAACGAGCTGACAGTGTTGTGTACCGCGCAGGACTTGCAGGAACACGCCGCATGGCTCGTCAGATCGTTTCTCACGGACATATTCTCGTAAACGGTAAGCGCACAACAACTCCGTCACACCACCTCAAGAAGGGAGATGTGATTACCATTCGTGAGGGTAGCCGTACTAGTCCACTCTTTGCTGGTCTTTCCGATGTCGAGAATCGTAAGGCAGTGCCATCGTGGCTCGCCGCAGATATCAGCCTCTTGAAGGTTGATGTAGCGGGAGAGCCGGCCTACACGACACTTGAAACCGGTTTGGATTACGCGACGGTGTTTGAGTTCTATAGCCGATAGTGTTATAATCGGCCGAATTTTGACCTTTAGTTATCCTGCTACTTTTATTATCAGTCAACTACCATATATCTAAAATTTTATGTCTGACTATCACATTGCACTGCCCTCAAAGCCTCGCGTCGTCACCGAAAGCGAGCGCAGCGGAACATACGAAATCGACGGGCTCTACCCGGGATACGGCTACACGCTCGGCAACTCGCTCCGCCGCATCATTCTTTCATCGCTTCCGGGCGCTGCTGTTACGCACGTTAAAATACCGGGTGTTGCTCACGAGTTCTCCACGATCGAAGGTGTAAAGGAAGATGTTGTTACCGTACTTCTCAATATCCGTAAGATTCGTTTGAAGCTTTTGACCGATGAACCGCAAACCATCACGCTCAACGTGAAGGGTCCAAAGGTTGTAACTGCCGAGGATCTTGTGCTTCCTGGTCAGGTGGAAATTTTGAATCCCGAGCAGATTATTGCTGAGGTGACCGGCAAAGGCACACTCGAACTCGAAATTCGCGCAGAACGCGGCCTTGGATACATTCCAAAGGAAGAACATCAGAAAGAACGCGTCGACATCGGCTCTATTGCACTTGATGCAATCTTTAGCCCGATTCGTCGTGCAAACTACGAAGTAGAAAACATGCGCGTTGGCGATCGAACAGATTTCAATCGACTCCGCATCCTCATCGAAACAGACGGTACGCTTGCTCCGCGTGAAGCGCTTGAAAGCTCCATCACAACCATGATTCACCAGCTCAAGGCAGTTGTTGGATTTAAGGAAGAAGAGACAACTGAGCTCGCCCCGATTGCGATGTCTGACACGCGCATGGGCCTTCCGGAGAAAGTGCAGCCAATGGATGCTGAAATACTGAAGACTCGTATTACCGAGCTCAACATGCCACAGCGAGTAGAAATGGCGCTCGACAATGCTTCAATCCGAACCGTTGGCGGCCTCGTGCGAAAGCGAGAGGATGATTTGCTTGCAATTGAAGGTCTTGGCCAAAAGGGCTTGCAGGACATTAAGCGTGCGCTTTCTAACCTTGGACTCACGCTCCGAACTCAGTAAACAGATAGAATACCGTTATGCGACATCACGTTAAAAACCGAACATTGGGCCGAGACAAGCGACAGCGCACTGCGCTCTTGCGGTCTTTGGCGCGCTCGATAATTCTTCAAGAGGGAATTACGACTACAATCACAAAGGCGAAGGAAGTCCGACCGTTCCTCGAACGATTGGTAACTACTTCCAAAAAGAACACGGTTGCTTCCCGCCGCGACGTGATGACTCGCTTGAACTCTTCTACTGCTACGAAAAAGCTACACGATACGATCGCACCACGATACGCTGAGCGCGCAGGTGGTTATACTCGCATCGTTCGCTTGGGCCGCGTCGGAACACGAGTGCTCGATGCGGCTCGTATCGAATTTGTACAGGAAAAGAAATAGCATTATGACTACTACTAAGAAATACACATACACCATAGACGCAGCCGGTAAGTCCATCGGACGCGTTGCATCCGAGGCTGCAAAGATGCTCATGGGTAAAACAACCGCTGACTACACGCCAAATATACGTTCCGACGTGAAGGTAACTGTCATCAACTGCGCGAAGCTCTACACGCGTGAGCGTAAGCGACAACAGAAGGTCTATACCAACTACTCTGGATATCCGGGAGGACTGAAAAGCGAAACACTTGCAAACCTGAACGCCCGCAAGGGACACGGACAGGCTATTGTGGTTGCGGTATCCCGAATGATTCCGCGCAACACAATGCATACTGCACGCATGAAAAATTTAACCGTTAACGCGTAGTTCGATTGCACTCACTATAAATAATTATGGCAACCAAACAGTACACAGAAGCAATCGGCCGACGCAAGACTGCGAGCGCCCGCGTTCGACTCACCGAAGCAAAGACCGCTTCGATGACCGTAAACGGAAAGACCGCTGAAGAATATTTCCCACTTGCACAGATGGTAAAGACCGCATTTTCCCCGATGCAGGTACTTGGTGCTACGTACGCAGTTTCCGCAAAAGTTGCCGGTGGTGGTCACAAGGCTCAGGCTGATGCGATTCGTCACGGTATCTCTCGCGCAATGATCATGCTCGTCCCTGAACAGCGCAAAGACCTCAAGGTCCGCGGATTCCTTAAGCGAGATCCACGTGCAAAGGAACGCAAGAAGTTCGGCCTCAAAGGAGCTCGTCGAGCCCCACAGTGGTCGAAGCGATAGAAAACAAGCCCCCTGCGGGGCTTTTTTCTTTACGCTTCGACGGTCGGAGCGATGTGAGCCCAGCAGGGCGAACAGCGAGACGGGCTCGCGAGAAGACATTCGCGACGGCGAATTTCTGGATCGTGAGCAAAACGATAATCAAAAGGTCTCCCGCAAGGGAGACTTTTCGTTAACCTGAATCCTAGCCTCATGTAAGTAAGCGCTACGACGGTATACTTTTGTATATGTCTTCCGGTGAAATTAAAGTTCTGGCATTCCTCGCGTTTGAACTGCTTGTAATTGCAGCTCTTTATACGGTCTCTTTAGTCATGTATGTAAGTTCCATAACGACCTACGCGGTCTACATCATTAATCTTGTGGCTGTTGTCATCGCAATTCGAAATGAGCGTAAGGAGCGAACTCTGTTTGCCGTCATTCTTGTAATTCTCACGCTTTGTTTTTTCCCGATAGCCGAGGCACTCTTTGGCTATATTCCGCATACGATGTAAATATCCAATATCAAGGGCGACCCTTAATATTTTTCAAATAGGAGACTTTTTGGTTATAGTGATAGGAGGAAGAGGCTTAAGCCTCCACAGAGGAGATTGACATGTGCATTACATACATCGTTCTGCTGTCCGGGTTGCTCGCTGCTCTTGCTTTTTGTTTCACCAAATTGGTAATCTTGCTGGTGCTTGCAGATGTGGTCATTGCTCAGACTGCATACCGTTGGTCGAATGCACTCGCATGTCTCGCTGCCATCAGTGCTGGACCAGTATCGTTCCTCTACTTACCGGTATAGGAGAACCAACATGCAGAGTGTCTCAGTACGGGTAGTACCAAACGGCAAAGCACCTGAACCGGAGCTACCGGATGGACTTGCAGATCCGTGCATTCACCACGAGGTTACATTGCACGGGCGTGAGTGGTTGTGGGATGGTACGAACGTATTACTTGTTCGTCACCCGAGCTTCAAGCTCATCTCTGAGCAGCTCTCACAGCTGAATCTCATGTACGAAGCAGAAATATTTCGCCCGTTGCAGGCAAACGAGCTGCATCAATTGAAGGTGTATTCTGACAAATGGCCGGACCGTTGGATGCGGCATCCGGACGGCAGAATATTTTGCGCCGGCACCAAGTATCCGGTTGCATATCCGGGTGGAGTAGACCATGAGTTTATCTGGGCCACGTGGTATGACAACGCACAGTCCGCGTGGGACTGCGGATGCTTTGCCACAGACTCGATGCTGCGTCCCCACGATGAGTTCGCGTGTATTGCACTGACTGAAAGCGCGTCGGTGGAAGTGGCATTTCCGTGGCCAAAAATACCGGCTCTTCGATTACCACATCTGTCTGTTCGCGGCCGAGCGTCGTTCAAGGGACGTTGAATTCAATTCCCGCATGCGGTGCATGCGGGAATTTTTGCGTAAGAAAATTCATTTTGGTATACTCCGACCGTCATGCATCACTCCTCAGAAGACGACCACGAAGAAATAATCGCCAATGATTCCTCCGCAGAAATGGAGGTAGACTTTGAACCCGAGGATGAACTCGGTTCTATCGGTGCTGCGCAAGCAAAAATCAAGAAATTGCGAACGGAACTAAAGGAAGCTCAATCAAAGCGAGACGAATACCTTGCCGGTTGGCAGCGCGAGAAAGCGGACGCTATAAATATGAAAAAGGAGGCGGCGCACGATGCTATTCGCATGGCAGCGCGAGTGAAAGCAGGCATCATCGAAGACGTACTACCTGCACTCGACAGCTTTGATATGGCATATGGTTCCGCATCGTGGGAAGCCGTGGATTCTACGTGGCGCAGCGGCATCGACGGTATACGAAATCAGCTGCTCGAGGCACTTTCAAAGAATGGCATTGAGCGATTTGGGAAGGTGGGAGAGATGCTGAACCCATATATGCACGAAGCAGTGCAAGAGGTCGACGATGTCGCGGGAGAGAGCGGCTCCATCATCAAAATTATGCGTTATGGATACAAAGCAGGTGAGCATGTGCTACGTCCGGCACAGGTTATCGTCAAAGCATAATTTGAAATTGGGCGGTTTCGTCGTATAATACCTACCTCAGAAATTAAACGGTAATTACAATCACTATGGCAAAAATTCTAGGAATCGATCTTGGTACCACCAACTCGGCAATTGCCGTTGTTATTTCCGGTGAACCAAAAATAATAGAAAACTCTGAAGGCGGCCGCACCACGCCATCAATCGTTGCGCTCTCAAAAACAGGCGAGCGCCTCGTCGGGCAAATTGCAAAGCGCCAAGCAGTCACCAATCCAAAAAACACGATCTATCAAATCAAGCGATTCATCGGCCACACCTTCGACGAAGCAGCAGTTCAGAAAGACAAAGGTTCCGTTCCATTCGAGATCCGAAAGTCTGAGAATGGCGGCGTAGAAGTGCAGATGGGAGACAAGTGGTACCGACCGGAAGAAATTTCAGCGATGATTCTCCAAAAGCTTAAGGCAGACGCTGAAGCACGTTTGGGAGAGACGATCACGGAGGCGGTTATCACGGTCCCTGCGTACTTCAATGATGCACAGCGAGCAGCTACGCGCGATGCAGGAAAGATCGCGGGACTCGAGGTAAAGCGCATCATCAATGAGCCAACGGCGGCGGCGCTCGCGTACGGATTCAATAAAAACAAAAACGAGAAAATCGTCGTTTTCGATTTTGGCGGCGGTACCTTCGATATTTCAGTACTCGAAGTGGCCACCACTCCGGAAGGCGAAAATTCGATTGAAGTACGTGCAACGGATGGTGATGCACACCTCGGCGGAAAAGATATCGACCAGACGATCATGAACTGGATCGCGGATGAATTCAAAAAAGAGAGTGGAGTCGACGTCCGCACCGATGCGCTCGCACGGCAGCGTTTAGACGAAGCTGCAGAAAAGGCGAAGATCGAACTCTCAACCGCGGTGGAGACCGAAATCAATATTCCGTTCATCACGTCTACCGATGCAGGGCCGCAACATCTGCTTATCAAAATGTCGCGTGCAAAACTCGAAGAGCTTACTCAAGAGCACATAGATCGCGCGCTATCCATCTGCAAGCGCGCCATGGAGGCGTCACCATTCAAAATTGCCGATATCAGCGAAGTGGTGCTCGTGGGCGGGCAAACTCGAATGCCGGCAATGCAGAAGGCGGTAGAGGACTTCTTCGGTAAGAAGCCGCACATGGGAGTGAACCCAGACGAAGTCGTAGCGCTCGGCGCGGCACTGCAGGGCGGTATTTTGCAAGGTGATGTCAAAGATGTGCTTTTGCTCGATGTCATCCCGCTCTCTCTTGGCATTGAAACGATGGGTGGCATTGCGACCAAAGTTATAGAGCGCAATACCACCATCCCGACCTCGCGCTCGCAAACATTCTCTACCGCGTCCGATAATCAGCCCTCGGTAGAGATTCACATTGTGCAGGGTGAGCGCTCAATGGCGATCGACAATAAATCTTTGGGAAAGTTCAATCTCGACGGTATTCCACCGGCACCGCGCGGAATGCCGCAAGTTGAAGTAACGTTTGATATCGATGCCAATGGAATCCTATCCGTAAAAGCAAAAGATAAGACAACGAATAAAGAGCAGTCGATTCGTATTGAAGCCGCGTCTGGTCTCACAGATGCCGAGATCGAAAAGATGCGACAGGAAGCAGATGCGAACGCCACACAAGATCAAGAAAAGCGTGAGCTCGTTGAAACGATCAACGTTGCCGATCAAACTGTGTACGCAGCCGAGAAGGCGCTTCGCGAACACGGCGACAAAGTTACTGACGACGTGAAAAAGAATGTGCAGGAAAACATAGATGCGCTCAAGACCGCGCGCAATGGCACTGATAAATCAGCAATTACTACTGCAACGAGTGCACTGAGCTCAGCTATGAGTGCAATCGGTGAGGCAATGTCAAAAAGCGCAGAGTCGCAAAAGCCCGCAGATGCTGCGCCGTCAAATTCATCAGAGGGCGAGCAGCCAAAAGACGAGCCGAAAGCCTAAACGAAACGGATGAATCCCGTTAGAAATCGCGAACGACGACATCGACATTCGAAACAAGTATGATTAATCACATGCATAAAGTAGAACGATACAACGCTGTTGTCGCGTTCTATTTCTAACGGGATGAAAGATTATTACGTCATTCTGGGGTTAGAACGCACAGCGTCGGAAGACGAGGTCAAAACCGCATTCCGAAAACTGGCCCAGAAGTATCATCCCGACAAAAAAGGGGGTGATGAGGCAAAGTTTAAAGAGATCAGTGAGGCCTACACTGTACTCTCCGACAAAAAGCGTCGCGCTGAATACGATACCTACGGTAAAACGTTTGCCGGTGGCCAAGGCGGCCCCGGTGGAGGCTTCCAAGGATTCGACTTTTCAAACTTTCAGCAGGGGTTCAATGGGCAGAATGTAGAATTTGATATCGGTGATATTTTCGGCGAATTTTTTGGAGGCAACGGCGCGCGACAAGCACGAGGTCGCGACATATCGATTGATA
>JBKJSQ010000049.1:0-2915 GCA_046594495.1 Minisyncoccia bacterium
GACGAAGGCGCCGACCTCGACTTCCTGCGCGGCAAGCGCGGGGCGTTCGTGCCGCGGGACAATCATTGAGCGCTGCGCGCTCGATGATTGCGTCGAGGCTAACTTGGCGCAGCGAAGTTAAGCGCCGAAGGCCCGGCCGTAGACACAACCATTGACGGTGGGGTGGGGCTGCGGGAGAAACGGTCGTCAGGGTCAGGCGGTTGAAGGGCCGCAGCGCGGCGGACTGAAGGTCGGCAACAGACTGATAGCCGACGTCCGGTGCCTCGTTTCGTGCGACCGCTTCCGACCCTAAGGAGACACCTACTGTTCGCATCTCGCCGCCCTGGAGCTGACGGTCGGACTAGCACCCAGGCAACCAACTCTCGCAGCGGGGGACACCTGTGAGTGGGCGGCACTCGAATCAATTGTGGCGCGTCGTAAGGCTTGAGACCGTGCATGCCCACTCGTGAGGATGCCAAGCCGCCTCCTTTTCAGCCACCCCGTGAATAAGCCCTAAGCCGCTCTCCTGCGCCCTCTTCAAAGTCCTTGAGAAGCACGGAGCCTACCGGTTGGATACCGACTTCCCAATCCACCGCACACTTTCCGGGCGGCACAACGTCAGTTGCATCGAGGATTGATTTGGTCCCGTTGTACGTAACGTACACAGCCCAATATATTTTCACCACGCATTTCGGTTCGCTGAAGAAATCAGCTGGCGGGTCGTTCATCCGAATGTTCAGTCTCGGATTGGAGACCTGCGATGTCGTCTTATCCAAATAGGTGAAAATGATGACCGCACCAGTAATGACTGCGCCAGCAGGGCCTTTATTGGTCACGTGAACAACACATGGCTGGTACGCAAGCGCTTGGGAGAAAAGCTTTTCGGCGATCTTGAGTTGCTGGTTTTTTGCCATATCGGTCCTGTAGTTGAAAATCAACGTCCGCTATAAGACGAGCCGCCCTAACAGGGCAAGTTCCTCGGCCGAGCGCTGCGGGGAGTCACACTAGACAATAACGGCGGCCCGGTGAAAATAGAAGACGTTACGCGTTTCAAACGTGACCTCGGTTCCTCGCACTCGACTCGGCGCGTTGAACTCCAAGTGCATCTCTCGATAGTCAGCAAAATCGACACGCGTTATTTCGGCTATCGCAGGTCTAATCGTAAACATTGTTTGTCCAGGGAAAAACCAACCATCTTGATTGATCTTTAGCTTTAACCGATCACCGTCCCATTCATGTGTCAGAGTCGGCTCGGGCAGCGGCATGTCCCACGTTTCGAGCCAGAGCGAAGAAGAAACAGGTGCGTTCGATTCATCCGCTTCGACAAATGCATAGTCCATGCTGACATAGTTTGGGCGATCTCGTGTGTAGCACTCGGTTTGCGCATGCACGTACATCTTTTGCATGTCGTCGTTTAACAGCGTGGAATCGGGATACGTATAGCCGCCGCTTTGTGAGTTCGCCGCGAACAATCTGCCATCGGAAAGTAGTGTTGCAATGACTCCGGCCCCATCGGTCTTGCCATCGCCGTAACCGTCCCGTAGTCCTGTGTAGCTCAAAGGCTTTTTTGGGAATGCCTCGATGGCGAAGGAAGTTCCCTCTTTGCCAACCACGGCGGCGACAAGAAGGTCGTCCGCAAGCTGCACGTCCAGTAGGGTAGTGACACCTAAGTTTGCGACTGCAACGCTGACGTGTATGACGCCGACCGCATCGACGAACAACCTCGATGTGCCCGGGATAACAGTTCCAACTGGCCCTGCGCTAAGGTCAATTTCGCTTAGGGAAGACTGTGTCGCAAAGTAGTCGTGTGACGTGATGGTGGCAGGCTTGACTTTTCCTCCATCAATCACTTCGATTTTCCCTACGCACAATCCATTAGAAATCGCTACTGCGACGCCTCCCAGAATCGGGGGCAATGAAAGCAAGACCTCCGGATCGACGGTCAAGGTTTGTGGGTCAATCCGCCTCACGAACGCTTGGGCGTTGCTTTTTGACTTATATGTCAGCAACCCGTTGGTTGGCGCTTCCGTTGCTGCATAGCCAATAGGCGGCTGCTCGAACCAGATACATGGGAAGTCGACGTCTGTAACTGACGTCGGGACCTCGACTCCGTTCACGTAGAGCCCAGATATTCCATTCGAAACGCGGATATATGTAACGATGGGCGCGCCGTCGAATTTGCGAACAGTCAAAGTCGCGCGAACGATCTCTCCAGGGGCGAGCTGGGTACGCGCAACCAATTTTGTATTTTCAACCCTTGAGAGATATAGCCCCTCGGTTTCTAGTGAAATGACCCAAGTTACTTGCCGTACCTCGTCGCGAACCAGGGTAGTCTGATTTGTAAGAAACTGGTTTGTATTGCGTAGGCTTTCTGTGATGCATAGCCCACTGTGTACGGTGGTTTCGCGCAACCACCGAACAGCATTCGTCGGTCTTGGAAGCCGCGCAGTGTCGAGCAAATCGTCGGAGAGGCTCTGATGACCGGTTGAGAAAATAGTCACTCCAGCCCTGGTTTGGTCCGTGCGGGAAACGTACTTCATTGCCTTTGCCATCCAACTTGAAAGGTTTTGAAGTCTCGCTCAGTTTCGTCGTCGAGTGCTCCCCCTAGAACCGTTGCTTCGACAGGGCGAGAGCCCGCTCTAGCTTGCCCTTGCGCGGCGCAAGCTGCGGGTTCAGCTGCGATCGACTGCACGGGCTTCAAAAGTGTTCGTAATGGAATGGAGCCACTCGCGCGTGCTCCAAGTCGAACTCGGGTCCGTTCCGTGCGCAGACAATACGATGTGCACGATCCTGCTGATCGCAGGAGAGCTGACCCTCACCGAGTTCGGCTTGTGGCCGATCGTTGCCGCAAGAGGGATGAAGCTGACCGACAGCAACGATCGGCCACAAGCCGAACTCGGTGAGGGTCAGCTCTCCTGCGATCAGCAGGATCGTGC
>JBKJSQ010000118.1:0-5363 GCA_046594495.1 Minisyncoccia bacterium
GTTGGTGAGCCACGAGTTCTATCCGGATGAGCTGATGCGCTACCGCATATTCGCGGAAAAGTTTCGTCTCGTACTCTCCCTACCGGAAACAGGAGCCATAGCTCTGGCCGAGCTCTCGGAGCAGACAGAATTTTCAATTCTCGAGAATTGCTATGTCGAGAAGGGGGAAACAATTGTGCTTACTAAAAACGCGCATCTCATCACACCCATCATTCGGTATGATACGGGCCTCCTGAGTTCAGCTCTCCTTGGGTAGTGAACAGTTCCGGCCAACGAGCCCGCATATCTCTTTCGAGTTTCTCAAACCACAAACCATACCCCGCTCCGGTAAGGTGAAGCATATCGGCTGCATAGTACCGGCCCGGGTCAGCGTCGAATCTGCTCGACATACCGAGGAGGTCGACATACAAGACGCCGTGTCTCTCAGCGGTAGTAGTGAAGAGCGAACGCAGGGCAAGTGAGCGAGCGGTGAATAGTGGGGCAATGAGCTTGGGAAAAAAAGGCGCTTTGCCGAGTCTTCCTGCGGTTAAAAGGGCTACCCTGCCGCTGCGTTTTCGGATATCAAAAAGTAGGGCATCCATGTTCGTGTTACTTACTTGTAGCGAGCGCAGTTTGATGATGTCGTTTCCTCCGGCTTGAACGAGAATAAGGTCATAGTGTTCGCGTTCAGCGCGAGCAAGTTGTTGCAAGATGTCCGAGACGGTTGCGCCGTTTTGAGCGTAATTTTCCACTGAGGCGCGCAGGTGTGATCCTAACCGACCGGGGATAGATTCTTCCGGTGTTTTTGCACCGGTTCCGACTGCAGTGCTGTCTCCGAGTACCAAAATTGTGAACGCTCCCACCCCGCACGAATAGGGCCGTGAATCTTTTGCGAGTGCGAAGCTCCTTCGCGCGAGGCGCAGAACTCGCACAATCTCTACCAACACATACGTAAGTACGCCAACAGCTGCGACGATAAGAAAAAGTTTCATCTAGGCCAGTGTGGATTCGCGCTTGAGGGCGTGATAAATCTCTTTCATTGACCCGAAAAATGATGTCTCATTGAACTCGATGTTGTTGCGTACACAAAACGCCTTTACGATTGTGTTGGCTTTCCAGTAATGCATACGCGGCATCTCGGGGAAGAGATGGTGCTCTATCTGAAAATTAAGTGCCCCAAAAAAATGAAACATGAACCAATTCGGGCGCAGATTCCGCGTCGACGTTATTTGATTGCGCCACGTCACTTCCTCGTCCTCGCTGGTTATGTCCTCTCCTTTGTGGTTCGGCGCGAATGCAACACCCATGTACAGTCCACCGGTGATTGCGTGTACGATAAAAAACATAACAGCGATGTACCACGGAAGAAACGCAAAAAGAAGGTACAGAAGCACCGCAAAATGGACGACGATTAAGACAAGCTCCACCGTCGTTTTCCACGACGGATGGAGGAAAATGTATACAACGCTATCGCGGTGAATGCCGAGATAGACAAGTGGCAAAGAAAAGAAAAAAAGAATATGTTGTCGCGGCAAAATATATTTTTTAAAAAAAGGCGAGCGATCTTTGAGTTGCTTATCGGAAAAAATAAACGGAATGTCGAGGTCGGGATCGTGATTGACTTGGTTTACGAACGAGTGGTGAGCGCTGTGCCACTTGTACCAACGACTCTCGCTCGCTGCCGCAAGTAAACCCCATGCAATTGTGGAGAAAAATTTATTGAGACGATGGGATACGAACACTTCATCGTGCGAGAGATCGTGTCCGAGCATACCTGCCTGCACGAAGCACGCCCCTAAGAACATCGCATTGAAAAACTGGACGAGCGGATTTTGTGTCGCGGTGATAAGCCAGAGCGAATACGCTGTTGCAGATATGAGGAGCAATCCATAGATTGCGTAGTACGCGTATGTACGGCGAAAGAGTCCGTGTGCAATGACTTCCGCGCGCAGTCGCTCAAACCCCTCATTCATGTGGGAGACTATAACTCGATTGTTCGCAACCATCCACTTTTTCTCCCTCAAAAAACGGCATCTTCAGGGGGTATTTCTATAGGGGGTTTCCAAACAGAATGACACGTGCCTCGATACGCTGCACTTCGGGCCGATTCTCAAGCATTACCGCCACCCGCATGCCGGGAATTATGTTCGCAAGGGATTCAGGGACAGCTTCCGAGAGCGCCGTATATACTCCGTCTGTCGCTATAAGGTCTTCTCGTGCGATGGTTGTCGTTGCGCCTACATGCAAGAGGAGGAGCACCGGATCTTCCGTCGCGATAAATTGATTCCTGAACCATACTGAAATGGTGGAATTTTGTACGTCAACTGACGCCACATCTCCGTACATCAGAAGCGAGCGTTGCATGAGGCGCTGACCATGTCCCCTCAGGTTCGTGAGGTCAGATTTCACTCGTGTATATTCGCGATATACAACCAAAGTAAATGCCACGCAAAGACCAGCAAGAATCCCCATTATACCAATAGGTGCGTAAACAAATATTTTCGAAAGGACTCGAGTTTTCATGTCATTCAGTATACGCATCATACTAGTGAACGGGCTCTCGGACGACGATCCAATTTGCCCGAAGCGTTCCGGGGGTTCTGTAGATGCGTACAGCTATAGGACTGCCAACAATCAGACCGGTCGCATCGATCTTTTTTAAAGCCGAAGTCTGGAGAAACTGAGACGAATCTCCGGGAGTAGGAGGGGCCGAGAGAATAGTGAGCGCTCTCGCAAACGTAACACGAAATGGCGTACTCTCATCTTGTGCGTATGGACTGACGCTGAGAAGAGTCAGTGTTCCTGATGCCATATTCACATCTTGGATTACGCCGCGTAGCATCATGGTGCGCGTGTCTATGACTCCTCCTCCGGTAAGTCTCATTCCGAAACTATTTACATATCTCAAAGCCGGTACATAGCCGATCGCGAATCCTGCAAGAATACCAACCAAGAAACAGGTTGCTCTTGGAAATTGCACCTGCATATCTCATCAGTATAGCGTGGCTTGATATACTGCAGCTGTCATGAAATTTTCTGTGCCGCGAGCTGGGACGATTACTGCCGCTTCGGCCGTTCTCATTGTAGCGGTACCGCTCATTACAACATTGGTGGATACGGTGGGACTCCTTCAGGGGGCGCTCATTGCGATTGTTCTTGGCGTCTATGCAGTTCTGTGTGCCGTCACCATATTACTTGGCCGCAATGAAATTGAAGTGCCCGAAAGCCTTTTCATGCTCACGCCGGTACCGCTCGTAATAGTTGGGGTTACGGGATTGCTATTGTCTGGATGGTCGCTGGAAACGGTGTTTGGTATCGGTTTTGAATTTGGAACCGCGGGCTCATATGTACTGGCGTTGCTCGCGTTCTGGCTCGGCTCGCTCGTTGCGCACCGCATTGGCATAGTGGTATGGATTGTCTGTATCATCGGTGTCTGTTCACTCGGAGCAGGTGTGTTCTCCGAATTGTACGGAGCGCAATCACTTCGCGAGCGTCCCTCACTAGAGCAGACCATGAATGTCATTGGACATCAGTATGAACAGTCACTCAGAGGAACACTCATGGGGAGCGGCACCACAGCACTGCCTCAAGCATGGAGCAAGCACCGCAGTATTGAACTAAACGCGACGCAGTGGTGGAATGTTGGACCGACAGTAACGTATTCCGACGCGACCACTGTAGCACTCACGAACGGTCTCTTGGGGCTTCTCGCTTTGAGTCTTTTTCCGATTCTTGTTTTTACACTTTTCCTTACAACGCCGATCTCGACCGGTTCGTTCAATGGAGGCTTCTTCGCCGTGGGAGCTTTGGCATTCGTAAGTTTTTTGTTGACGTTTCTTTTTCCTATAGGCATTGGTGTATTTGTGATGGGAGCACTGTATTGCGGACTTGCGCTCGCGTGTGCGACTCCCGATGCTAAAAAGTTCGTACCGAGCCATCAAGTGCATATGCTCTTGGTCGTCACGGTTTGTATCATCGGATTCGGACTCATTGGTGTGGGGATAATGCAATCAGCGGCCGCACGTCATTTCAGTATCGCTAAAGCGCAGGTATTGAGCGATATCAAATCAGCTGTGTTTCCGCTCGGCACCGCGGCGACTGAGTGGCCGGTTTCGCATTATGAAATTCATGCTGCACAAGCAATGATGAGCGCCGGCATTCTTATTGCGCAAGAGCAAAAAAATGAAGGGGAGGTAGATATTGAACTGTTAGGGGAGTACATCACCGAGGCGATGCGACTCACGGGGGATGCTACAACATATAATCCGCGCAATCCGAATGTAGACGTTATGCTGTCGCGCGCAGCTTTGTACGCGCTCATATACACCACGGGCTTTACCACAATTGCGAATCAGGAGGGGCAACATGACACCGCTGAGTTAACGAGATTATTTTTGGAGCGAGCGGCAAAACTTGATCCTACGCGAGCCGATATAGCGTTCAGCCAGGCAGTGTTCGAAAAGATCGCGGGTGACCATGCCGCGGCGCGCTCCTTCGTGCAAAAGTCCCTCCTATTGAAACCGGATTATGTGGAAGCCCGTGCGTTTCTCAATGCCTTGCCGACGAAGTAACAGTGGGGACAGATTGCTTTTGTGAGGCGAATCGAAGGGCTATACTAGAGCGTATACCATGACAATCGTGAATTTTCTCAAGTACAATAACGCAGTTCCGCTCATGGTCGCTATTGTGATGCTCGGCGGAGGGGCCGCCTTTGCGTCCAGCGACCCAAGCGCCATTTACTCTGAGAGTGAGACGGTCGTTTCCATCGACAATACGTATCTCGTGCAGAAAGATCTCGCGAGCTACTCGCCCGGTCTGCAAATCACGAGTGTTACCGAAGACAACGTATCGTATTTTGTTGCGTATCGACTGACGACTGTAGATATTGATGATTCAGTTTGGAAAGATGTTGTGCGCGACGAAGTGTTACAGGTTTCGAAAGTGGATCTCGGTCAATATCGCGATCTTGGTGTGTATGTGACTGACATCTTTAAGAATATTGTAGACCGTGAACAGCAGCGTCTGCGCGATACGCAAGGAGCGGCGCGAACTCAAGTTACGTACAAAGTAGTATCAACCCAATACGGCGGCCTTATCGGAAGACTTTTGAACACTTCAACGAAGGAGCTGCCTGGGTATATACCAGTAGTACAGCAGCCGGTAGCTACTGCAGCTGCAACCACATCTGCTGGGGAAAGCGTTCCGCCAATGCTTGTCGGTTATCCGATAGAGAACGAGTCCTCGCAAGCTACGCATACACAATCACCGACACCGACACCGACACCGACACCGAAACTGTCTTCGGGCCCTACACTGAAAGTTCTCGGTAATAATCCGGCCGAAATACCGCTTGGCAGTTCGTACAGTGATCTTGGCGCCATCAT
>JBKJSQ010000014.1:0-4971 GCA_046594495.1 Minisyncoccia bacterium
CCACGATCCCATACCTGTACCATCAGCTTGCGCGCATTTCTTTTCTGCGGGGAAATTTTCTACAAGCGATGGCTCAAATAAATTATCAGATATCAATGCATGGAGACGCCGCCCCCAACTCCTACTATGTTCGCGCACTTATAGAAGGCTACATGGGGGATTACGAGAACTCGGCACGCGATTATGAGCATTTTTTACGATTCGACCCGATTAACTGGGCAACACTCAACGATTATGCGTGGGTGCTCTTGAAGGCGGAGCGGTTTTCGGACGCAGCAGAAATTAGTGCACGCGGACTCGTGGATTTTCCCGACAATCCATGGCTTCTCAATTCACACGCGATCGCGCTCTTCGAGCTCGGGCGGTATCCCGAGGCGCTTTCCGCTGCTCAAAAAGCATCGCGAGAGGTTGCGCTCGTAAGTGAAGCGTCGTGGCTGCATGCATATCCGGGGAATGATCCAAAGATTGGCGCACAAGGGCTTGCGGTGTTTAAGAAGGCAGTAGCCGACAATATGCACACCATCCAACTGGCAATTGAGACTAGCACGGTACAATAGAGCAACGTATGACGCATCCATCGCGCCAAGAAAACTCTCCGGGTATACGCACGCATTTCTTCGCAATTGTTTTTGTCGCGCTTGTTGTATTATTTATTGCGATGTTTGGGACAAGTACGCAGGGTGCGCCGTTTGTTTCGGCAGAAGTGCAATTTACCGATGTATCGGCAAGCGGTATGCATATAGTGCCCGCATCGTGTCCGTCCGACATGCATTATGTAGGTGAATGCACACCCCCACCCCAACCCCCACCACTACCGATTTGTGAGGGCACAAAATGCGGTGACAAAACTGATGTTTGCCCCAACGGTCTCAACCGCGCCTCATATCCAACGTGCCTTTGCCCTGCAGGACAAGTTCAAAGCGGATCCATTTGCATAACGCCTACAGTCGCTTGTCCAAACGGGCTCAATATTAGTCAGTATCCTTCGTGCGTGTGTCCAATAGGGCAGACACAAAGCGGTAATTCGTGTGTCACTCCACCCGGCGGCACCCCAACTGGGGGCACACCAACAGGCGGCACATGCGTTTCTAATGTAGGTAGTGCATGCAGTGGAGCAGCGAACATATGCGGTATGAGAAATGCCGGGACAATCCAGTGTGCAGGAGGATGCGGTGCAACAACGCCATCAAATAGTGTATGTCCGGCTATAACGTGCTTGGATGGATCGAGTGTTCCTGCTGGCACAAATTGCTCATGTTCTGAAGGGTTTACAGCTGACGGCAATATTTGCATCCCACCGGATGGACCGGAATTCATTGGGTTTGCTACCACGAAAGGATTCAATGCATCCGGAGAGTTAGAAGTCCGCCCAGCGCTCGTACGCTCAGGAGCGAAGACGTTTGTTTTCTGGAACGTGACCAACGTCCGAGACTGCACGGTTCGCGGTACCAACGGAGACGGCGCGAAAATAGAATCTAACAGCCCGTGGAACAAACTGAGTTCAGGTGCGGGAGGCGTTGAAACCAGCGAAATTAAAACCCGTACCGAATACACGCTTTTCTGCCGCTCGCTCGTCGGTGCCACACCGAGTACCATCACTCAAACCCGCACCGTAAACGTTCTTCCATCGTGGTACGAACCACAGGGCGCTAACTAGTATGAGACGCTCCCTTACTCGAGTAGCGGTTCTAACGGCAGCGATTGTGTCACTCCCGCTCTTGGTAGGGGCGCAATCAATCGGTCTTTCTGAAGCGATTCGCGCCGAAATCCTGAAAGATCCACGTGCTGCAAGTATCCCGTCCGCTCAGGTAGATGCAATGGTTGCATCACTTGCACAAGCTGCTGCACAACAAGGGGTGACCGAATCCGACATTACATGGCGGCCGGTAGAAGCTGCTGAAACTGAGAGTGCTGCGCCGTGCGGATTCCTCTGTTCAATCAATGCGATCTTTGGATTTGGTGGAAATGACTACACAATTCCCGTCGGACTCGGCCTCACTTCGGCACTCCTTATATTGTTCATAAGCATGATGTTGCACCGACACCACAAACACAATATTGTGCCGCCCACCATCGAGTCGATTCACACCCACTCGTAGCAAGAGAGTTGCAGGGTCTACAATTCTCTGTATACTGCCTCAACCCAAGTCCCCATAGGGACCAATGGCAGGCACCGATTGGGGCCCGCTATGGCGGGTCAATTTTTTTGAAAATTCAATACTATGTCTAGCAAATTCATGCTCGGAACCAAGGGCAAAATGACACAGGTCTTCGACGAGAAGGGTGTTGTTTCTGCTGCAACGGTAATCAACGCCGGCCCACTCACGGTCACGCAGGTTAAGAACAAAGAGGTAGACGGCTACGATGCGATACAAATCGGCATGGGCACACGTGCGGGAAAAAACCTCGGCAAGGCAGTGCTTGGTCACCTGAAGGACCTCCCGAACGCTCGCTTTATCCGCGAAAATCGTCAGGAAGCGGGGGAAATGAAGCGCGGAGACACCATCGACCTTTCTATATTTGTCCCTGGCGATGTTGTAGAAGTGTCCGCAATATCCAAGGGCAAAGGCTTTCAGGGCGTGGTCAAGCGACACGGATTCTCCGGCGGTCCTCGCTCACATGGTCAGAAGAACAAAGAGCGCGCACCGGGATCAATCGGTGGAGGCGGTCGTGCAGGTGGGCGTGTGGTTAAGGGTATGCGCATGGCAGGACGAATGGGTGGTGACCGTGTTACGGTTACCAACCTCCGCGTGTTGCAGGTAGACGCTGCAAACAATCAGATCCTCATCTCGGGTGCTGTTCCTGGCCGACCGGGCACACTCGTAGAAATCCGCGCCTCAAAGTAATTTTTGTATATGAAAACAGATATTTTCGACATTAAGGGAAAGAAGGCAGGAGACGTTGAGCTCCCGGAGAACGTATTCGACCTTCCATGGAACGATGCGCTCATTCATCAGGTGGTTGTTTCCATGCAGGCAAATGCCCGCACGAATGTGGCACACACCAAGACCCGTGGCGAAGTTCGCGGCGGCGGCAAGAAGCCATGGCAACAGAAGGGTACCGGCCGCGCCCGACACGGCTCATCTCGCTCACCAATATGGAAGGGTGGCGGTGTATCCCACGGTCCACGCAACGAAAAAGTATACTCTCGCGAGATCCCAAAGAAGATGCGCGCAAAGGCGCTCTTTGTTGCACTCTCGCGCAAAATGCGAGACGGCGAACTCCTCTTTGTTGATTCATTCGGACTCTCTAGTCCTAAGACAGCTGATGCAAAGAAGGCGCTCATGGGCCTCGCTACCGTAAAGGGTTTTGAAAAGCTTTCAGGTGCAAAGAAACACAACCTCGCACTCATTGCGACTCCGGGGAAGACTGATGCTGTTGCAAAGAGCTTCCGTAACATCGGTTCCGTCTTGTTTGAGAGTGTTTCGAACCTCAATCCGGTAAATGTGCTCAAGTACAAATACATCGTGATCGAGAATCCGGAAGCATCGGTGACAGCTATTGCCAAGCGCTTGACCGTTTCTAAGAAAGTCACTCAGAAAAATTAATTGAAATTTGTATGGCACTCTTTGGATCAAAGAAAAAGACGACTAAAAAGGCAGACGCTCCTGCGCGTGAGGCATCAACCGCTTCAGCGGGTGCACGCGATCTTTCGCACGTGCTCCAGCATGCGCGCATCACCGAAAAGGCTACGATGCATGCGGACGCAAAGGTATACACCTTCAACATCGCGGACCGTGCAACTAAACGCGATGTCATTCGCGCTGTCTACCAGCTCTACAAGGTAACCCCTCGTATGGTTCGCGTCGTTTCAATCCCAATGAAGCAAGTACGACACGCGCGCACCGGAAAGACGGGTATGAAAGGAGGTGGCAAGAAGGCATACGTCTATCTCAATCAAAGCGATAGCATCACGTTCTAGTTCGATAAACTCACCACAAGTAAACATTTATGAAACACCTTAAACCAGTCACACCAGGTACACGCGGCATGACGCGTATCGAGTACTCGAAACTTCTCTCCGGCCACAAGCCGACGAAGTCGCTCGTAAAAGGTAAGCGCTCAACCGGCGGCCGCAACTCGTTTGGTCGCATTACGACACGTCATCACGGCGGTGGTCACAAGCGCAAGTACCGCGACGTTGACTTCAAGTTCGACAAAGTAAACATCGAGGCAACGATTAAGACCATCGAATACGATCCAAACCGATCAGCATTCATCGGCCTTGCGGTCTACCGCGACGGCGAGAAGCGCTATGTAGTCCTTCCAAAGAGCATGAAGGTGGACGATGTATTCATCGTGTCGGAAACGGCACCCATGAAGACCGGCAACCGCCTCCCACTCGGCAACATGCCGGTTGGTACATTCGTCTACAACGTTTCTATCCAGCCGGGTATGAAGGCTTCGATTGCGCGCTCGGCAGGTAACTACGCAGAAGTGGTGGCACAAGATGCCGGATACACGCACCTCAAGATGCCATCCTCCGAAGTTCGCCGTGTTATCTCAACCGCGTGGGCATGCGTAGGCGAAGTCTCCAACGACGAACATCGCCTCGTAGTCATCGGTAAGGCAGGCCGATCACGATGGATGGGCATCCGCCCAACGGTTCGCGGAACGGTCATGAACCCGGTAGATCACCCACACGGAGGAGGTGAAGGTAAGCAGGGTCGTGGTCACCGCCGCCAACGAACGATGTGGGGTAAGCCATCCGGTAAGGGTCAAAAGACTCGCCGACCAAAGAAGTACTCAAACGTTTTCGTCGTCACCCGTCGAAAGGTTGGCAAGCGAAAGTAGATCAAATTCAAAAAAAAAGACCCCGTCGCGAGACGGGGTTTTTTAATTGTGGACGGTAATCATTACAGTCCGCGGTTTTCGAAAAGAGATGCGTCGTCACTCGTGGCTCGTTGCGCTTTAAAGAAGTCTTCGAGTGAGCGGGCTTTAGGCATCTTTGGACGGGCGTCTTGTTCGACG
>JBKJSQ010000065.1:0-4788 GCA_046594495.1 Minisyncoccia bacterium
CAATGTAACACACTAAACGTCAAGAGCAGCGCTCATTCGCTCAAACCACAGTTTGTACCCCGCAGATGTCGGATGCAGACCGTCTGCTGCCAGATAGGTTTTTGGGTCTTTACGAAACGGATCGGTGTTCGGCTCCTCATACAAATTGACGTACGTGCCGCCAGATTCTGATACAACCTCATTAAAAGCAGCATGAAATGCGTGCGTGCGATTAGAGTATTGATCATTCAAAAACCGGGGAAAGAGTTGCGTGGCACCGATATCTCCGGCCATGTACACAATCAAATGGTCTCGTACCGGAAGGCCGGACAGTATCACCTTGAGATGTTGCGCGACTTCGCTCGCGTCGCCAAACCGAATAACATCGTTTGCACCAATACCGATGAGTATGTAATTATATTTTTCCTTCCGAATATTCTGCACTTGATGTGCAAGGTCTCGTACACGAGCACCTGATACGGCAAAATTATCAAGTTGTGTGGCCCCGACTTTGCGCGCGAGATGTGCCGGGAGAGATTCGTCCGGCTTATCCGCTCCTACGCCCACCGCAGTGCTATCTCCAAGCACTAATACGGAAACTCCGCGCTCTCCTACCAGAGAATACGGCACAGCACGGTCAGCTAAGGCTCGCGACGTCCGAACTTTACGTACGAACGAATATGCGGTGTACGCGCACAAAAGTGCGAGTACGAGAATGATTGTAATGAATATTTTCATATGCGTATTATAAGACCAAAACAGCCCCCGAAGGGGCTGTTTTAATACACGAACGGAAATTTAGTTCCAGAAGTGTTTGAGCCAGTTCAGTCCTTCGGTAATAACAACCACGAGTGATGCATTCATCGATGCAGACGACGTAGCAGAGGTTGTACCGTAGATCCAAACATGCGAACCCACAGTGAGCGCACTCGAGCTAGCCGCAGTGCCATTCACCTTGTAATTGGTCGAAGTGTTTGTCGTAACCATCGTTGAACCCTGAGAACCGAAGTTCGAGAGCGTTACGATAGAGCCATTGATCGCAGTTACCGTACCGAGCTTTACAGCCTGAAATACTTTGCCTGTGCGATCGGACTTGTCTTTGATTTTGGTCGCAATAACAACGTTGTTTATGAGTGAACCCGTTACCACGACTTTGTCATTGAGTGCGAGCGCAGCGAGCGATATCGTTCGGCCTTCGTGGCCTGTAACAACTGCAGTACTAGCGTTTACGGTGTATACCGCACCATAACTTCCCTGAACGGTTACGATCGAGCCACTTACAAACGTGATAGTTCCCTCAATCGTGAACTGTTTTGTAGTTGAAGCAGTCGTTGAAGTCGCATGATTCTTGCGTGCATCTTTGCGATCCTCACGAGTCTCTTTCCGCTCTTCCTTACGAACCTCGCGTTCAGCCTTACGTTCTTCGTTGAGGAAGCGCGCAAATACACCGAGTCGCAAACCGTTGTTTTCCTGACCTGAATTCGAGTCTGCGAACACTGGAGCGCCTGCAAGGAGCGTGAATGCTATCACACCCGTTGCGATGACCTTAGATTTTAATGTATACATCTTGATTTTTTATCTTGTAAGCACCGGTATATATACCGATACATACCTAAGACGCATGAGATACACCCGTGTTACTTGACGTAGATGAATAGGTATTGTGTTGTACGTTCCTCGTGGATGAGCGCAAGCGTGCACTACTGCGGTGCTTTCATCCCGCCTACGGGCTCCGTGAATAACAATGACTATTCGGTCGAGAGATCACATTAAAAATTTATTCACTTACTTATATACGTATGCAACAACGAGTTATAAAACAATTCAGCATTCTCGCGCTCGGCGCAATGCTCACACTTGCGATTGCCCTTGGGTATGCGTCACCGGCATCCGCCGCACACGCAACCTCAACAACCGGAACAACGACATATTCGTACATATTCGATGCGCACCTTACAGGGGCGAATCAAATACCACCAGTCTCAGCTACAACAAGCACTTCCACTATTAACGGGGCAACCACGACGGGACACGCACGTGTTTGGTTCGACATGACGACAGCCACCAGCTCAGCAACAACCACAACAATGATGTGGCAATGGCTTCAGGTATGGAACGGTGACGACATCGTAGCAGCTCATCTGCACTGCGGACTTGCCGGACAAAATGGCCCAGTGGTTCTCGACATGTATAGTCCGGTTGCAAGTAGCACTGATGTAAACGGAACACTCGTAGCTACATCCTCTGTAAGCGTAAGCAATCTGCGTGCTACAACGACCGGCTGTTCCATGCCAATTACTAATCTCACTGAGCTCGCACAAGCATTGAAGGCTGGAATTATCTACGCCAACGTGCACTCGCTGCAATATCCAGGTGGTGTCGTACGCGGACAGATGACTCTCACTGCTCAAAGTTCCACAAGTACGAGCAGCACGACTCCGCCGATAAGCACCACGACTCCACCTATTGGAACTACGACTCCTCCAATGCATGGGAAAGGGTTGGGTTCGAGTATCTCATCATTCGTACATTCACTCCTGAATTCCAGTGACAGCAATGCTGGCGGCATCGGCAAAGCAGTATCGAACTTCGTACGGAATATCAGGATGTTCCGCTAATAAAATAGAAAGTCATTAGTAGTCTAATAAACATAAAGGCGCGCCTTCACGGCGCGCCTTTTTGGTGCCCAGCAAACCGGATCATCTGCATTCACGAACCCGCTCGCGATATGGGCCGTTTTGCACATAGTAGTCGCGACAACGCGGCTCGCGGTATTCGCGACGCTCCCGATACACGGGCTGGCGATCATCGTCATACCGCTCACGGTACTGTGGTCGCTGCTGTGGACCAATATCCACACCAACACCGCCGGGACCGAAGTAGATCCCCTGTCCAGCAGCCGGAGCTGCCTGCAGAATAAGCGCAAGCAGCGCCGACCCCACGAGTCCCAATACTGACTTGTTCATAAGTCTTTCCTCTCCTGCGTGAAAGGGCCATACGTGTGCCCACTGTCACGCTATCAGTCCCCCAGTGGATGTCCAATGAACACAAACTCACACGCCATTGTTATTTTGCGAATTCGTACTACGTGAATCAAATACTGTTACCTATGACACTGTCTCTCATACACACCGTGAGAGTTGTTACGCATGGTGTGTTTCGGTGAGCTTGATGGTGGTATCTGGCACGCTCTCGTCTGGCATCTCTTTGCCACGCACGAGTGCTATATACCCATACACAACCGCAATAAGCATTGCAACGCCGCCAACTGCTAATGATAGTCGCGCATCAAAAGCTTCACCGATCCATCCAATAATCGGTCCTCCGATTGGAGTTGACCCCATCATTGCCATACCCCAAATGGCCATAACGCGTCCCCTCATCTCCGGATGAGCTTCGAGTTGAATCATCGAATTGGCGGTGGAAACCATATTGACCGTAAAGAAGCCCACAAGAATGAGTCCCGCTACTCCCAAACCTTGCGAAGGAGCAATTGAAGCGAGCAGTATGCTAAATCCAGAGAGCGCCCCAAATGCGAGAAATGCCGTCGGTCCTGTCTCCTTTCGAGACGCCGCAATAATGCCGCCAATTGCTGCGCCGAACCCAAACGCTGACATGAGTGCGGCATATCCACTCGCCCCGCTATCAAACGTGTCACTAGCCATAAGCGCGAGACTAATTTGAAATTCAAACGTGAAAGTGCCGATGAGCGCAATCATGATCATAAGGTCGCGTATGAGCGGCGTTTGCCACACATATAGCCAGCCGGCGCGGAGTTGCCCTTTCGCGCGAATCGCCGGCGCAGAGCGCATCATGTCTTTGTCCCGAATAGAGCGCAGAATGAGCGCGGCTACAATGTAAGTGGCGGCATTGAAAAAGAAACAAAATCCGATATTGGTTACCGCAATAATAATGCCGCCGATCGACGGGCCGATAGCACGCGCAAGATTATTGACCGATGCATTGAGACTGATTGCATTCTTTATATGCTCAGGCTCAACGAGTTCAGAAATAATCGTTTGGCGCGCTGGCATTTCGAATACGCGTACAAATCCCAAAACAAGCGCAAAGCAGTAGAGCATCCATATTTGCATTATGTTCGTGACCACGAGTATTCCAAGTAAGATCGATGTCACGATGTATGCGTACTGCGTGTACTGCAACAATTGCTTCTTGTCTGTTCTATCGGCGAGTAGTCCTCCCCATGGAGCAAACAATAAGAGCGGCAAAAATTGTGCGGCAACGATCAACCCGAGTTGACTACCGGATCCGGTAAGCTGGAGTCCCAGCCATCCGAGCGCAACGATCTGCATCCACGTGCCGGAAAGTGCGATCGCTTGCGATATAAAAAGTTGGCGGTAGTTATAGATGGAGAGCGACGCAAATGCGGACGCTCCAAATGATCGAACACGGTCCATCTATCTTGTATAACACGCGCTACTCCTACTTTTTCGTACTATGCACGAAGCCTTCGAAAGATTTGAGCACTTCGAGCGGCACACCGAACACTACGGTATTTGACTGATCCGATGAAATATCGTTGATGGACTGCAATGTTCGCAAGTGCAGCGCTCCCGGCACTTCTGCAAGAATGCGTGCAGCCGCAGCCATATTTGCCGCCGCAGCAAGCTCACCTTCGGAATTGATGATTACTGCACGCTTTTCGCGCTCTGCTTCTGCTTGCTTCGCGATAGTGCGTTCCATGTCCCCAGGGAGCGAAACATCCTTTAGCTCCACGTTATTCACCTTGAGGCCCCATGCGTCGGTTTCTTTATCAACGATTTCCCGAATTCGTTCCGCGATTTGCTC
>JBKJSQ010000094.1:0-3400 GCA_046594495.1 Minisyncoccia bacterium
TGTTTTTTTGCATGCCGCCAAGTAACGGTGTATGTCTGTACTTTACCAATACGATCCAAGTCCGCTACCCACTCATAAAGCGTTTTGTGAGAATCAGGCTTACAGGTCAAAAGGAAGTGGCATTGCTCTGCCAGTATGGCTTCGCATATAGGTTGGTGAGCATACAAATCATCACCTAAAATAGTAATGCCTAACGCTCGATAACTAGCGGCGTGCATTTTCAACCAGCGTTTTATCGCAGCATGTTCTCCATCTTGCTTGTCATGCCCATCTTGCGGGGTTAAAAATTCGGGGGGCAGTGAAATCACATGCTCATTGCCTGGGGCCACAATTACTGGAGTTATCGCGCTATGGGTATAGGTGGTCGTTCCATTTTTATGTTTCTGATAATTGCAGTTATCACAAAATGTAATGTCTCGAAGAGTATAGTTCTTAACTGAAGTATTTATCCCTCACTATTTTGATCACAAGCCCAGTGATGACTCTCAAAAACAATGAGATAATAAAATAATTATGATTGGTGACTGATCAACATGTATTATTGAGTCTCTTATAAAACAAAAAAACAAGAGATCAGTCATGGTGCATATTTTCGCAGATATTTTATCATTAGTACACTATATTGATATACAAAAGCATGAGCCAGAAAAATTACGTTTAAAAAGTTGTCTGTGTTGCGGTAAGTCCAACCCTTGGCGACATGGTGGTTACTCTCGTGAAGCCGATCGCATTAATCCTTCAAGTACCTCGTTAAATCCAGTGTTTATTCAGCGATATTATTGTCCCAGTTGCCAAAAAACTTGCTCCGTATTACCTGAATGTATACCACCGCGTCGATGGTATTTATGGGATATGCAGCAGGTCATTTTTTTATTATACCTTTCTGGCATGAGTGCTTACACCGTGGCAAAAACAATGCCACCTTCACGCCAGACCATAAAGCGTTGGCTGATACGTTTTGTTGAGCAATTTCGTTTTCATAAAGATGCGCTGTGTACCCATTTTTTCGCACTGGGTAGGACCATAAATATGGCTGACTTTTGGCAAACGACTCTTCAGAGAATGAACTTGAGTGAGGCGATGCGTCTTTGCCATGTTAACGGAGTTGCTATCCCATGAACGTTTAATCGGTTCAAGCATGAGTCGCACAATGTTGGTGCAAATAAGAACCCCACACAGTTTGGTCGTTTCGGTGTCATGATTTTACTGATTAACTTTGCTTCCCATTAATTAAGGAGAGAAGATATGAGTAAACCGTTACATCCGATGGCTTTGTTTCGCCTAATGGTTCTTGGCCCATTGGCTAGTCGGGCTGAGCTAAAGCGTGGTGAAGTTAAAACCATCATCCGCAGTTTGGCCGCCGATCGTTACACCATTCCAGAATCACGACGCACGCATATCAGTGAGGAAACGATTGCACGTTGGTACTATGATTGGAAGCGAGGTGGTATTGAGGCACTTAATCCCAAACCACGCGCAGATAAAGGAACCACGCAACTCTCAGAAGTTGTACAAGCCAGAGTTGTAACCCTTAAAAAAGATAAGCCTTCGCGCTCAATTAACACCATCATTGGCATGATTGAACGCGAAGGGCTGGTTGCTAAAGACACATTGGCCCGGGCTTCCGTTCACCGTTTTTTGCAACAACAGCACCTGTCCAAACGTATTATACCCAACCAAGAGAGCATTGAGCGTCGATCATTCGTGGCCGCTCATGCCGGAGATATCTGGCAAGGAGATGTACTTCATGGCCCGCGGATTCAAACGCCATCAGGCATGCGGAAAACGTACTTGGTATCACTGATTGACGACTCGTCACGCCTTATTACACATAGCGCTTTTTGTCTTGGAGAAACAGCACTCGATATAGAGGGCGTGCTCAAATCAGCCGTATTGAAGCGAGGTGTACCGTATAAACTGATTATTGATAATGGCCCTGCGTATCGTTCAGGATCTTTACAAACTATTTGCGCTCATCTAGAGATAAGACTTGTCTACTGCCGTGCCAGAGAACCCGAAGGCAAAGGGAAACTTGAGCGCTTTCACCGTACTTTTCGTGAACAGTTTTTAGATGAGCTTGATATCAATAAAATTCGTGATTTAGGTGATCTAAATGCACGACTTTGGGCCTGGATTGAGCACGTTTATCATGTTCGTTTACACGGTGGCTTAGATAAGAAAACCCCTCTTGATAGCTGGAGAGACGACCTGCTTCATGTGCGGCCTCTCACGCCTTACTTCGCCAATAAAATCGATGATATTTTTTATCATCGTGCTGAGCGAGTTGTTCGTAAAGATGGCACGATCAGTTGGGAGGGAAAGATGTTTGAGGTGCATCATAACCTTGTCGGTGAAAAAGTAACGTTGGTATTTAATCCACATACGGCTCTTGCTATTCGCGTTGAAACAGCCTTCGGTGACAACCTGGGGGCCGCTGTTTTATTAGATTTAGATGCCAATCTTCATCGTAAGCGCCAACGACCCCATGCCGCACCTTCGCAACAAGGTCCTCAGCAGGAGCATAATGTTGAAACGGTTTTTGAGGACTACGTTGAGACCATTGGCACCTTTGCACAAACAACCCATGAGGATAATTAAATGTACCAATCATTTTTTGGCTTAACCCAGGCCCCGTTAGGAAAAAAAAGTATCCAATTATGGGATAACACTCAACTTGCAGGCCTTACTCAACAGTTTAACTGGCTTCTTCAATCGCCTGGCATCGGGTTACTTACAGCAGAACCAGGGCTTGGGAAAACAGCAGCACTTCGACAACTAACAAGCACTTTAAACCCACATCAATACAGCGTTTTCTACATTGCCGAGACAGATTTTGGTCGACTGGATTTTTATCGTCAAATGGCGCTGATGCTTGGGCTCGCTTCTTCCTATCGTCGTGCTCAGTTATGGCGCGATATCAAGGATTACATCACTCATTTGGCTACTCAAAAAAACATCATGCCAATATTCATTATTGATGAAGCTCAAAATCTTCCATCCGAATTTTTCCGAGATTTTCCCGCTTTTCTTAATTTTGTTTTTGATTCTAAAGACTATATGACCGTTTGGCTGGTTGGTCATCCCGAACTTGCACGTGAGATAGAAAAACCTGCCAATGCTGCATTAGAATCTAGGATTCAAGCTCGTTATGAACTAAAGCCAATTCTTGATCGAGATGCATTTAAGCAGCTTATTGAACATGGGTTTTCTCAGGCGGGATGTACGCATCAGTTATTATCAGACTCAGCTCTTGAGCTGCTCCGAATGTCTTCAAAAGGGAATCCAAGGCAAGCACATAAACTCATTGTTACATCGCTGCGTTTGGCTACCGATAAAAAAATCAACCATCTACCAGATGATGTCATTAAGGAGGCCATCGCTCTATTGAAACAAATTTAAA
>JBKJSQ010000115.1:0-3232 GCA_046594495.1 Minisyncoccia bacterium
AGTGGGATGAATCGATGGTAAACTTTCCTGGATTTACCTTTTTTCACGGAACTGGGTGGGGCCGAACACTAGTGGACGCATATGATTTCACCCCAAAATGTCTGGTCCGAAATGAGCCAGACACACGCCCCGCGTTCCTCCCCATCATGGAAGTGAGTAGCTGGCTCACAGGGCGCAGGGGAATCTCGCTGCCATTCACTGATGCTTGCGATGCTCTGTGCGATAATGACGAGGCATTTCGCCATTTGTGCGCCGAGCTAAATACTCATGCCCAAAGTCACAACTGGAAATCCTGGGAACTCAGGGGCAAACGCGCACGGCACAGCGACGCACCAGCCGCCGCAACTTTTTGGAGCCACCGATTGGACTTAAGTTCGAACCCGGACGAAGTTTTCACCCGTCTCCAAGGCGCAGCTCGAACGTCCGTCCGCAAGGCGCTCAATCAAAATCTCACGTTCAGCTTCGCAGCCGACATGACCGCAGTTCGAATCTTTCACAGATTGCTCTGCCAAACACGGCAGCGTCACGGCCTGCCTCCTCAACCTCTGCATTTCTTCGAATCTCTCCAGCGAAACATCCTCGCCGCTGGACAAGGATGGGTAGTCCTCGCCAAACAAGGCGATGTCCCAGTTGCCGGTGCGATCTTTCTCCATCTGGGAAAATCTGCGATTTACAAATTCGCCGCCTCCGATAGCGCGTTTCGCGACACTCAGGCGAACAACCTCGTGCTCTGGCAGGCCATCGTATGGTATTCCAAAAATGGCTTTTCCAGCATCGACTTCGGTCGCACCTCACTTGCAAACGAAGGGCTGCGGCGATTCAAACGCTCTTGGGGTGCAATTGAAAACTCGCTTGAATACATTAAGTTTGATCGGAAGGCGGATCGCTTCGTCACCATGAAGGACCAGACTACAGGGTGGCACACGCGCTTCTTCAGAATTTTACCCAGCTCGCTCTCCAATCTGATTGGCGCGGTCGCCTATCGGCACCTTGCTTGATTTGAAATTTTCCCAATTCGCTCTCGTTTACTTTAGAAAAAATAGCGCCAGCCGAAGCATTAACTAAACAGTATATGACACCTAATTCACCGCAACAACCGCCAAGCATCAATCTGGGCGACATATACTACATCCTGTTTCGTCATAAATGGAAGATTTTGCTCTGCACCCTCGCCGGACTCGGCGGAGCTGCCTACATGTTTAAGAAGGACGTCCCTCCCTTCCAGTCGCAAGCGAAGCTGCTGGTGAGATACATTGTTGCGCCGAACAAAATGACCGGCCCAGCTTCTAACAACATCGAGACCAGAGTCATGACCGATGAGCGCGGAGCCACCATCATGGCTACTGAAAAGGAGATACTACAAAGCTCCAACCTCGCCAATGAAGTCGCTGAAGCGATGGGGCCGGAAAAAATCCTGGCAAAAGCGGGTGGCGGCAAAGAAAAGGCCCTGGCCGCAGCATTAGTCAGGACAAATCTGAGCGTGGTCGTCCCCCAGTCTAGCTCTGTGATTTTTTTGACTTTTAAACATCCTGATTCGGACTTAGCGCCGGTTATTCTTAGCGAAATCATTAGTCGCTACCTTAAGCTTCACCTCGAAATGCACCGCGGGACCGGGCAAATTGGAGATTCCCTCAGGGCCGAGGCCGATACCCTCCGTGTTAACCTCGGGCGGACGGAAGACGAGCTAAGGAAACTGATGGGGGAGGCTGGTGTTTCCTTGTCCATTGAGCATACGAAAACGGCCCAAGCCAATCAGATCACCTCAATCGCTCGGGAGATTTTCAATTATGAGACGGAATTGGCTGGGAAATTAGCGATTTTTGAAGACATCAAGAAACGGACGTCTGTCGCTCCTATGCCGGCCAAGCCTGCAGCGGACCTAGACCTGCCCCCAAGCGTCATCGACGAATACCGAAACCAGTTAGGTCGCCTAAATCGGCTACAGTCCATTGAACAGGACCTATCCATGCAGTTCACTTCCGAAAATAACCGTGTAAAGCAGGCGCAAGTAGCAGTGGCCGAAACGGAGGCTGCGATTAGAAAAATGCGGGAACAATATCCAAGCCTGATTCGCGTAGTATCATCTACTACAGTAAACAAAGGAGCCGAAATGGACGCGAGTGAAGCGTCCACGGCTTGGATTCAGATTACCGCATATCAAGCCAAAATCAAATCATTGAACGATCAGCTTGAAAAACTGCATATTGGGGCGGCAAAGCTTGAGCAGTTCGAAGGAAGAATTTCGGACTTACAACGCCGCCGAGATCTGGATGAAACCAACTACCGATATTATCAAGCCACACTTGAGGCATCAAAAATCAACGACGCCATTGGAGCCGGAAAAGTCTCCAATATCAGCACCATCGAGACCCCGACCTCAGCCTTTCGCGAAGCGATTAATCTCAAGAAAATCGGCCTCTGTGCTGCTAGCGGCATCCTCGTTGGATTGGCGTGGGCATTCCTTATCGAATTGTATTTCGACCGTTCGGTTCGCCGTCCAATCGATCTTGCCCGGACTCTCCGCGCACCGCTTTTCCTTTCGATTCCGAAGCTAAAGGCCGACAAGTCGATGCTCGCGCTCAGAGCCCCCAGTGACGCAACCAGTAATGGCGCCGCAAGCAGCTACACAGGGAAAAGCAGTGGCGCGCTCATTGCAAACGCCGCATCGCCAGGCTCGCGTAATGGAGCCCTTCAGCCCTTCCACGAGACGCTCCGCGACCGCCTTATTACCTATTTCGAAAGCCAAAATTTAACGCATAAGCCGAAACTTGTGGCGGTAACAGGCCTCAGCCATAGCTCTGGTGTGACTACTACCGCCGCCGGACTGGCAAGGTCACTTTCCGAGACCGGCGAAGGCAACGTGCTCTTGGTCGATATGACGGTCAGCCAAGGAGCGGCCACTCAATTTAACCAGGGCAAAGAAGCGTGTGGTCTCGACGAACTGCTGGAAGCTCGGAGCCAGGCACACGTGGAGCAGAACCTCTATGTCGTCACTGAGAACAGCAACAGCGACCGGCTTTCACGCAATCTGCCCCAACGCTTCACACGCCTCATCCCGAAGCTCAAGGCGAGCGATTTCGACTACATCATTTTCGACATGCCCGTTGTGAACCAACTTAGCATCACTCCGCGTTTGGCTGGCTTCATGGACATGGTTTTACTCGTAGTTGAGGCAGAAAAATCTGATCGCGATCTCGTCAGCGGAGCTTGCGCCCTGCTCGCAGAGTCGAAG
>JBKJSQ010000120.1:0-2868 GCA_046594495.1 Minisyncoccia bacterium
AGCAGCCTTTGACGATGCGTGTCTTGGTTCGTTTTCAAGTCCGTCAGTTGACAAATACCGATAATCGGGATATTATATAACGAGCGATAAACCAACTTTAACCTAGGAGTGACTGATGACAGAGGCCGTAAAGCTAGCCCACGCAATCAAGCTCGATCAATGGCCTATTGCGACCGATCAACTGGTGCCCTTTAGTCACAAAGGCCAGGGCCTCTTCGTCTGGGACCCGTCGAAGATTAAAATCTTCAAGCCTCGGGAAATGCTTGAGGGAAGTCGTACCAAGATTACCGGAGAATCGATGCAACGGCGCGCTGTGCGCAGAAACCCGTGCAACGCCAACATTCTCGATCACTTGCTCGCGCATCCGGAGCTCATTCCTGAGGAGTGGCGGAAATACATGCGCGTCCACTTCTGGGGGACGCTCTACAAGAACGAATTTCTCAGAGACCGCTCAGACGCTTCATACGTGCGAGGCTTAAGTTGGGAGTGGTACGGAGACTCAACTAACCCCATTCATCGATGGGTTCAGACCAACAAGTCTCCGGCACATGAACACTGGTATTCCGACGATTGCGCAGCAGCGGTCTTCACGGACTAAAGTTGATCTCTAACTCCAGAGCCGCCCCGCGCATGGGCGGCTCTGTTTTTTATTTGAATGGTTCCAACGTCGTACCGTTCGACACTCTCACGATAAACCACACACCCAGTAAATAGCGCATGACCTGCTAATCAGTGGTCAGGATAGCGGGGGTTGCGGTCGCGTACTATGATCTAGGCTATGGAGTCGCCAAAAAAATTAGAAAAAAAAATCGAAAGCCAATTTAAAAAAGCTTTTCTTTCTCCGCCGGGTCTCGGTGGACATCAATTCGATTACACTCTGCATCTAGATGGGTATAGTAGTAGCGGCAAATTTATACCGAACGGGATTCACGATGACTTTAAGGAATTTCTAGGGCCAGACTGGGAAGTTCTCAATCGGGGCAGTCGTTTGGAGTTTATAAATAGAATCGACATCAGTAAGCGTGAAGATGATCTTATTATCAATGCTATACAACAAGTGCTGGGACCTCTAGGGTATGATCTTAATCTTTAACGTGGCTCATTTTTAAAAGTTTCAACGTCGTACCGTTCGACACGCTCACGATAAACCACATACCCATCAAATGTATGAAATATTGGATTAACAGACTCTCTCATCCGCTGCGCGGTTTGTATTATGCTTTCACGCGTGATTTCGCTGTTCGCTTCGAAACGGTTGTTTTTGGCATCATTGGAATTCCTGCCGTGTATTTTCTGTTCGGACCACTTTCAACGTGGGAACTCCTACTGCTGATATTTTGTTGGTTTTTTATTGTGGTGACCGAAATTCAAAATACAGCTATTGAGGTAGCTCTGACGAAGCTCCACCCTGAGCATGATGAGGCAATAGGTCGAAGTAAAGATTTAGCTTCAGGAGCTGTGGTTTGGGCGTTCGTATTTGGATTGGTTAGCTTAATCTTCGTTGTGAGCGGTAAACTTTAAGAAGAATCCATCCGCGTACCTGTCTGTGCCATGCATACCCATGCAGGAGGCATGCCAACACCAGTATTGTACATAAAGCATTGTTCACCCCTACAAAAACCTAGAGGTGACACCTCTAGGCTCACTATTTCAACCGCCACGAGCGATAAACTTTACAAATTAATTTCCTGAAGTAGGGTTGTCGCGGCAATGTAGTGGAGGTGCACATGAGGCGAGCGATTCTGACAATCGGCCCGCAGTATGTGGGCAAGTCTACGTTTTGCGGGCGAGTACTGACTGCTCGGACTGACGTGACCTATGTAAGTCGAGACGACATCCTGAATCGGTTGTATGGAACCGTATGGCTCGATTCGTATTCAGGAGGTCATCACGCTGCGCTAGAGGAGATGTGGCAGGAAGTGGCAGCACATCTCAATTCCGCAAGCGCCGCAGACAAGACCTTGATTCTTGATGCATGGAACGGTCCGAGAAATGAGCGAGCTGCAATGGTGGGGAAGCTACGACAACTCGGCGCAGATTGCGTGGACGGGTGGCATTTTGTTACTCCACTAAAAATGTGCATCGCATGGAGTTTCGAAAAGAATCCGATAGAGATCAAAAATAAATGGAGCGAACTGCGACGCGACATGCGGATTGAATCTTACTCCAACATTCACAGAACGTTTTGTGGATGGGATATTGCAAAAGAGGGGGTATTCGATACGGTGCGTAGATTGAATGCGCTGGATCCTATACCAGAGGACCTCTTCAATGTGACTACATGAGACGATCTCTGTGAGATCGTCTTTTCTTTTTTAGTCGACGGATTTTGACTCTGAGCGCGTCATGGTTCACATGAGGTTACGCACACTAGGAGGCAAGGCCTCCCAGTGGTACGCATTGCAGCACTGTGGTCGAAAATAGCCTGACAGTGGAGGTGTTTCGCTGTACACTGCGCCTCACGGTTGCCTAGCGAGCCTTTGCTCGTTACGGTCGAGGTCCCGTTCTATTGCTAACTAATTGTTCTCAAACCGCATATGAACGATGAAATGAACCCGATGGATCCAGCTACACCAGCTGATCCTACACCAGCTGATCCTACGCCAGTTGATCCAGCACCAGTTGACCCGGTGCCAGCTCCTGAAGAGGAAGCGACAGCATAATTCAAAACGCCTCCGCATTAGCGGAGGTGTTTTGATTTACTCCAAGTGCTCGGCATGCGCGCTCTTTTATTTCGAGCGCAACGTGCGTATACTCGCAAAAGTGCGCGTGCGTACGCGCGATGAACAATCAACAGGAGAAACTGCAGTGCTAAACATTGTTAGAGAATCTAACCCTGACATTCCGAAAGTCGTTAGTTTCGATACG
>JBKJSQ010000040.1:0-11627 GCA_046594495.1 Minisyncoccia bacterium
CAGGCTGAAATGCGGGGATTGTGGAACCCACCAAATAGGCTTCGCCGCCACGGGCTACCACACGCGCACCCTTGAGAGAGCCGTGCCCGGCGCGAAGCGACTTCACTTCGTATCCAAACAATTCCATACCAGCCTCGAGTGTTTCGAGAATCTGAAAGTCGAACGATACGCGTTTGTTGTCTACCAATGCCATCGGCACACTATACCCCGTGAGATAAAAACGGTTAATGTAGGCAGGAAAATCAGGATTTGCTATCTCATGGGGTATGTATCGGCCCTGCTGTAAGGGGATATATGCTGCTTCGGTCATGAATCTTTCATAAAAGACCCGTTACTGTATACTCTCCCGATATGTCCAACCCCGAAAAGAAGGAAAAAAAGCCGAAAGGCGGCGTTCCAAAGCCACCAGAGGGCCCAAATCTATTTACGCAGCTCGCGGTCGCATTTGCGGTGTTTTTAGTTATCACAATCGGCTACTCATTCGCGCGACAATATATAGCTAAGGAAGAGGTCAACGTACCGCTCTCGCAAATTGCAGCCGACATCAATGCAGGTACCGTTGCATCGATCGTAGTTCGCGGCGATCAAATAACCGCTACCTATGGCGATGAATCGGTAAAAAAGTCACGCAAGGAAGTGGAGGCATCGTTCCTGGAATCGCTTTCTGCATACAATATTCCGGTTGAAGCACTCACCGCTGTGAAGATCGATGTCCAGGATGAATCCGGATTCCGATTTTGGTTCCTCACACTTGCGCCAATTCTCGTGCCGGCGCTTCTCTTGCTCGGCGTTATCTGGTACCTCTCTCGTCAGCTGAAGGGCGGGGGTATGCAGGCATTTTCGTTCGGAAAATCTATGGCGCGCATGTCGCGTCCAGAAGATGCGCAGAAAGTTACGTTTGCTGATGTAGCGGGCGCGAAAGAAGCAAAGGTTGAACTTACAGAGATCGTCGACTTTTTAAAGAATCCAAAAAAGTTTATTCAGATCGGGGCACGTATTCCAAAGGGTGTGCTCATGATGGGTGGTCCGGGAACTGGAAAGACATTGCTCGCACGCGCAGTGGCAGGTGAAGCAAATGTGCCGTTCTTCTCGATCTCCGGTTCTGAATTCGTAGAAATGTTTGTGGGTGTGGGTGCATCCCGCGTGCGCGACTTGTTCCAGACTGCGAAGAAAGCTGCGCCAGCAATTATATTTATGGACGAAATCGACGCCGTCGGACGCGTGCGCGGTTCGGGAGTGGGAGGTGGCAACGATGAACGCGAACAAACCCTCAACCAGATCCTTGTGGAAATGGACGGCTTCGAACCCAATGAATCGGTCATCGTTATGGCTGCAACGAATCGCCCGGATGTGCTCGACCCAGCGCTCCTTCGCCCAGGACGATTTGATCGTCGCGTCACCATTGATCCGCCGGATCGCAAAGATCGTGAAGATATTCTTGCAATACATAGTCGCCAGAAACCACTTGGTCCCGATGTGAAGATCACGGTCATTGCAGAGCGAACGCCAGGATTCTCAGGCGCAGATCTCGCCAACTTGATGAACGAAGCAGCGATTCTTGCTGCACGCGAAGACCGAACGGAAATTACTCAATACGATCTTCTCCGTTCGATTGAAAAGGTGATGATGGGTCCGGAGCGTCGCTCGCATGTGCTCAATAAGAAAGAAAAAGAAATCACTGCCTATCACGAAGCGGGTCATGCGCTCATTGCATCAATTCTTCCATACGCAGATCCGGTGCATAAAATCTCAATCATCAGTCGCGGTCGCGCAGCGGGCTACACGCTCAAGCTTCCGCTCGAAGAGCGCAAAATGCAGTCGCGCAAAGAATTCCTTGATGACATTGCGGTATCTTTGGGTGGATACGTGGCGGAACAGTTGGTGTACGACGACATCACAACTGGCGCATCCAACGACTTGCAGGTGCTCACGAATCTCGCGCGCAACATGGTTGCTCGCTGGGGTATGTCGGAAAAGTTGGGACCAATCGCATTCGCGGCCTCTGCTCAACGCGCCATGTTTGGCGATGGGGTAGACGGCGAAGTCTCGCAAGAAGTCGCCGCACACATCGACGAAGAAGTTAAGAAAATCATTCTCGACGCACTCAAGGTAGCCGAGCACGTGATCAAATCGAATCGCAAGATCCTTGACGCAATCGCGGCACGGCTTATGGAGGTAGAAACCATAGAGCGCGAGGAATTCGAAACCATTCTCATTCTCCACGGTATCCAACCGAAAAGGAAAGAAGACATCGAGCACGCACCGCTCGTCTAACCAAAGAAAAACCTCGGAAAAACCGGGGTTTTTCTTTATCGCTGTGCAAGTTCGCTATTGATGGTATTCTCGCGCCAGTCCAGATCTATGAACAAAAAGGGAAATGCTATGCTTTCACCCATGAAAAAGATCACGATCTCCGGCTGGATTGCAACACACGACAAGAAGCCATTTCGAGGCACGATTACAATCAACGTCTTGAACGGTCTGATTCTCGAGGTGAGTCGTACATTTTCGCGTAAGGCCGACTTTGTGTACGGTGATGATTGCTACATCTTTGCAGGATTCTCCGACATCCACATTCATGCTCGCGAGGATGAAGCTGGCACCCAGAATTACAAAGAGGATTACGCGACAGCAAGTGATGCGGCGCTGAATGGTGGTGTGGTGTGCACCTGTGCCATGCCCAATCAGCCAACGCCACTCACCACGCTTAAATTGTTTCGCTGGCATCGTGGGCACTTGCACGAGCTCAATCATCCGGTTTCGACATTGAATTACGTTGGGATCGACAAGAACACGAAGCCGATCGGGAAGCCGGGCGAGCACATGTATAAGCTCTACTTCGGAAAATCAGTAGGCTCGCTCACCGTTACCTATGCGTACGAACTCAATGAGATCCTCGCGCGATACGTGGGGCACAGTATTTCGTTCCACGTGGAATACGAGCCGATCATTCAGCTGAGTGCTGCGGGCAAAACGCACAGCGACCGCCGGCCAGTCGAGGCAGTGAACGAAGGGCTCAATATTCTGCTGCCGCTCATCGAGAAGTACAAGATCGATGCAAAGCTTTGTCACTGGTCTATCGGGGGCGCGAGCTTTGCGCGAATCGCCGAGTATCGTATGCGGGGATGCAAAATTACACTCGAAGTCTCGCCGCTGCATCTCTTCTTTCACACCGGGATGACAGACGCAGACCCTTCATTGTGGCTGCTCGCACAAATGAATCCTGCAATACAAAGCGAGGAGCACCAGAAAGCGCTCATCAAGGGACTTCGCGAAGGATTCATTCAGTTTCTTGCGACAGACCACGCGCCGCACACTGAATTGGAAAAATATTCTGCGTTTAAGAAGTTCGCACAGGACTACCCGGGGAAGAGCGTTATCGAGATCGCAGCACTCATCAAGGAAAAAGACAAGAAGCTCTTTGACGACACATGTGTCGAGAACAATCACAGCGGTGCGCCATGGCTCGATACGTACGGAATTGTGTGTGCGTGGTTAATGCGAGTGCATACATTCACTCCCCAAGACATAGCGCGCGTTGCCGCTCAGTTGCCTGGCCAGTTCGTGAATCGATTCCTCAAAACGCAGTTTCCTAAAAAGAACTTCGGCAAAGGATTCGGCATGATCGACAAGGGTTACATGGGATCGCTCACGGTGCTGAACTATAAAGAGAGTACGAAAGTCGACCGCGCCAACCTGAAGACGAAAGTCGGATGGTCACCGCTCGAAGGCGTGACAATGCCCGGACGAGTGGAGGCGGTATTCATAGGCGGCGTGAAGCAATAAATACTAATAGTTCCATCTCATTGACGAGGAGCATGCTTTGCAGCATGCTCCTCGAAGTCTTTGGAGGTGACTCATGCAGCCTGTACTTAAGGAAGCTTCGTACGTACCGCGATACGTGTTTGTTGGTTTACTTACTCTGGCCATCGACACGAGTATTTTTAAGTATGCACTTGGGCAATTAGGTGCCGAGCGACACGTGCTCGCACTCTCAATCGCAGTTGCATGTGCGTATGTCGTGAATTTTCTCGGACATAAGTTCATTACGTTCACGGCATTACAGAACGCGAAGCGTCAACTGTCATGGCATTTGCCGATGAAGCTCTGCGTATATACCATCCGAATCGCGCTCATGTACGTGCTGGTGGACCTACTTGGATTTGGTGTGTACATATCCTATGCAACTGGTCTGTGCTTGGGAATTGCCACATTTCTTGGTTCGCGGTGGATCTTTACGGGTTCGAATCCGATGGAATTGCTCGTGTTGATACGGTTCTGGCTAACGGTGGCTGTAGAAAAAATTAAAGTCCGCTTACGTGAGTAAGCGGACTTACGTTTTGCTATACTACGCCTCCATGGCAAAACCCAATAAAAATGAGATTACTAAGAAAGCTTTAGCGCTCCACAAGAAACTCGCTGGTAAAATTCGTATTCAGCCCGCGGCACCGGTAAAAAACCGTGCTGACTTATCCCTCGTATACACCCCTGGTGTGGGATATGTGTCTTCACACGTGGCAAAGAATCCGAAGAGCGCACGCGAGCTCACCATGAAAGGCCGCATGATTGCAGTCGTTTCCGACGGCTCTGCGGTCTTGGGCTTGGGTAACATCGGGGCACTCGGTGCACTTCCGGTAATGGAAGGAAAGGCGGCATTGTTTAAAACGTTTGCCGATGTAGACGCGTTTCCAATTGTGCTCGACACGCAAGATGCTGATGAAATTGTGGAGACGGTAATTCGCATTGCTCCGGGCTTCGGTGGTATTAACTTGGAAGACATCGCCGCTCCGAAATGTTTTGACATTGAACGCCGGCTTATCGAGGCACTCGATATACCGGTCATGCACGACGACCAACACGGCACCGCAATCGTGGTTTTGGCGGGACTCATCAATGCAATGAAGGTCGTTAAAAAAGATATGAATAAAGCAGGCATCGTGGTTGCCGGTGTAGGTGCAGCGGGAGTTGCAACGATGCGACTCATTAAGCGCTATGCACCGAAGGTCACAATATTTGCGGTGGACAGCCAGGGGATCATTGGTCACTCGCGTCCTGATTTAAACAGCACAAAGCAACAGTTGCTTACCGACGGCATTATCGATGGCTCTCGCGAAGGTGATCTTTCACACGCGCTCATCGGGTGCGATGTGTTCCTCGGGGTATCGCAGCCGGGAGTGCTAACAAAAGAAATGATTCAGGAGATGAACGAAAAACCGGTCGTGTTTGCGATGGCAAACCCGACGCCGGAAATAATGCCCGACGAAGCGAAAAAAGGGGGAGCTGCGGTCATTGCAACCGGTCGCTCAGACTTCCCGAATCAAATCAACAACTCGCTTGCGTTTCCGGGCGTATTCCGCGGCGCGCTCGACAACAAAGTGCGCAAAATTACCGACGACATGAAAGTAAAAGCAGCAGTAGCCATCGCAAAGCTTGTCGCAAAACCGAATGCGCTCAAGATCGTTCCGGATATGTTTGATAAAAAGGTGGCGAAGGCAGTGGCAAAAGTCATTCGTTGATCGACCTCCACCGCCACCTCTACTTCGACTTCGGTTTCGGCACACCGCCACCTGTTTCATCCCGACCACTCCGCACGTTCATCCATCCACGAAATGACGCTACCGCGCGGATTGTGGATGTTTACTATATGAGTTTGAAATGGTTGCGTGCTGCACGATCGTTCTCGAGTTTCTCGAGGATACCGTACCGTACCGCATCCCCAAGCCTCATATCGACCTTGAGTAATGTCACAAGGTCCTCACAATCGTAGGGAAATATCCACACACTGTCCTGAAAGCAGAGAAAGCCCGCGTCAATCATGGTGCGGCGAAGCTGATCACGGTCTTTCTTTCTTCGCTCAGGAATATCAAACATGATTACGCGCCACCGCTCATCCCATCGACGTGGTTTCTGGGTGGAGAGGGCTTGCTTTGCGGCTGCCAATTCAGCGGCACGTTTTCCGGCATTCGTGATCTCGATTCGTTTTTTGCCGTTTTGTATTACGAACCGTATGTGTCCTTTTTCGACGAGGCGTGTGAGGACTGAGCGGGTCTGGTAGTTGAAACGAAATCCCTTTCTCCCCGTGCCTCCCAGTAACCGGAGCGCATTCGGGGCGACGGCAGTTATTGCAAGAATACCTGCAACGGCTATCACTGAGAGGACCGCATCTTGCACGTATGTCTTGCGTCGCTTGGACGCGGCCTCTCGCTCAAGCGTTCCCATATGCTATTAGCATACCATCCACGAAATGACGCTACCGCGCGGATAGTGGATGTATGAGGAGGGGGTGTGGAGGTGTGGAGGTGGAAAATACGGAATGTGTGATTTTGTACACAGAGACGGTGTACAATCACTGGTATGGATGGAGCACAATTACGGGAAGCGATGCGTAAGCTCACTGAACAGGTGGCAAAAGACGAGCATGATCTCATGACGCTTACTCAGAAGGTGAACAATCTGAAACGCACTATTCCCGAAAATAAAAGAAAGCTCGAAAAGCTACAGCGGGATGCGCTCGCTACAGAAGCACTCGCTCGTCGTCGAAAAGTTGCGACCGATGCCTACAACGCAGCAAAGGATCTCCGTTAAAAATCAGTCCGCGCCCCCTAAAAAAATCAATTGGTGCTCGGTATTCAAAAGGGGCGGGGTGTACTGAATTGAGGCGTTTGTATGATATTTCATGCAACCTGCGATATGAATCTTAGAGACAATATTCAATCCGTATCTACACTTTTCGCTTTGGGGTAGGGAACAGGAGAAAATGCAAAGGATACTTTTTCTTGAGCCGGTAGTGCGTAGTCGGTGCGTAAAGATATTTGTCACCCGCTTTTCCGAACCGTGGTAATATGTTCATGAGGGGCATTTCGTTGGTTTATATATGGCGCGGATTCAAGACAAGGAAACAGCACGCAGTCTTCGCAAGGCGGGGAAAAGCTATGCTGAAATTCGATCCACTCTAAATGTGAGCAAAAGCACTTTGAGTGGGTGGTTGAGCGATATGCCTCTGTCGCGGGAACACATAAACCAGCTGCGAGCACACAGCCCTAAGCGCATAGAAAAATTTAGACAGACGATGCGCATGAAGAAAGAATCGAGACTTGAAATTGCTCTCCAGAAAGCCAACAAAGATCTGGGTATTCTTTCAGGCCGAGATCTATATATCGCGGGACTTTATTTATATTGGGGGGAGGGTACAAAAGCTGCACCGGGGAGGGTCGAGATCTCTAATACAGATCCAGATGTGATCAGGGCATTTATGGACTGGATGGGCTGCCTTGACGTCGCTGTCTCTCACATGAAGTTTCGATTGCATCTATACAGTGATATGGACACCGTGCATGAAACAAAATATTGGTCGGAGATTCTGGGAGTGTCTGAGAAGTGTTTCCTACGGCCCTACATAAAAAAATCTACACTTGCAGGACTCACGTATAAAAGGGGGTATGGGCACGGTACCTGCAATGCCCGTTTGGAGAATATGGCGATGTGGGAGTACATTACTATGGCGCTCAAAAGTATTCGTGAGCGCCATAGCCGCCCGTAGCTCAATTGGTTAGAGCAATCAGCTTATACCTGATAGGTTTTTGGTTCGAGTCCAAACGGGCGGACAATTTCAGAGGCGTGCTATCTTCTTTTCATGGCTCACATCCACGAAAAGATAGACTTTACGGTCAGTATCTTTATTGTCCGTGACGCTTCGGTGCTACTCCATGTACATAAAAAGCTCGGGATGTGGCTTCCACCGGGTGGTCATATTGAACTTGACGAAGATCCAAATCAGGCGGCAATACGCGAAGTTCGAGAGGAGGCAGGGCTGGATGTGGACCTTGTTGGAGAAGTTCCGGAAAATTTTGATACCCATCAACGCTCGCAGGAACTGATCAGGCCCCGATTTCTCCAAAAACATTATTTTGATGAATCGCACACGCACCAGCATATCGATCTGGTGTACTTTGCAACAGTGAAAGAGGGAACAGAGCAGTCGGCATATGAAGAGGCGGAGGTCCGCTGGTTTACAAAAGCAGACGTTGAAGCGATGTCTGAGCTATTGCCGGATGTACGCAAGTACTGCCTCGTTGCGCTCAGCGAACTTTCATAGTGTGGATTTATCGTTGTGGTGCGTTGATGCCGTGCCACAATAAGCATATGAAAAATCTCATTCGTGCGATAGCCGTTTCTTTGCTCGTGCTTCCTGTGTTTGCAGGCGCCCAATCGACTGCGTCTACCGACATCGCGGCTCAGGCGCAGGCATTGCTCGCACAAATTTTGCAGCTACAGCAGCAGCTCGGTTTGAGTACAGGTGCTGCGCCGGGCACAACATCCGGTGGAGTCTGCTACTCAGGTACACAATTAAAGCCGGGCTCGAGGGGGGCAGCGGTGACTGAACTTCAAAAATATCTCGCTGCGGATTCGAGTGTATATCCGTTGGGCACAATATCCGGTTATTACGGCACGCTTACGCAGGCCGCGGTCGGCAGGTGGCAGGCGCGCGCGGGTATCGTGAGTTCCGGTTCACCATCCACGACCGGATACGGCTCAGTCGGTCCACGAACCGCGCTCGCCATGAAGGCATCGTGTGGCGGGTCAACCTCTAATGAGCCGCTCGTTGGCGCATTTATGAAAGTGTCTCCAACATCTGGCATGCCGCCACTCGCGGTCAGTGTCGAAGCAACGATCAACACGGTCAAATCGTGTTTACCTGCTACCTACACCTTGAATTGGGGCGACGGTTCGCAACCGGTTTCTATCTTTATTCCTGCAAACAAATGTGATGTGCTCGCCCAAACGTTTTCTCACAACTACACGATGGGTGGTCAATTCACCATCACACTCTCGTCGGGCGAGCACCAATCGACGTCGCTCGTAACCGTTTCCGGCGACGGCATGACGATGGGTGCAGGTGGTACATTCAACACAGGCACTACAGGGGGAACGAATGCCGGAACAACACAAGCCGCAGCTACACTTGCCATATCGATGGGTGCGAGCTCGTACTCACCAAACACCGTGACCGTCAAAAGCGGCACTCGAGTGACGTGGACCAACACAGACTCTTCAAGTCACACGGTCACCGCCGATAATTCGAGCTATAACAGCGGCACGCTCGATCCGGGCAAAACATATTCACTTACATTTACCGCACGAGGGGAGTACACGTATTTCTGTGGCTTCCACGGCGGACCTGGCGGAGTCGGAATGTCCGGAAAAATTATCGTCGAGTAGCGACCGTGCGCTCGCGGGCTATCCCCATCGCCCTAATGGGTGATTAGCGGCTCACGTGCGACGATTACAGTATCTTTTAATCGAAGCCCGAACGTTTTTAACTATGCGTCATATTGTAAAAAACATCGTCGTCGCCCTCCTCATACTTGCGCCCGTTGGTGTTGCGGCACAAACGCTCGATCTCAGTGCATTGCAGACACAGATCGCCGCACTTCAGGCACAAATCGCCCAACAGGGAACGCTGCAAACGACGGCACCTGCAGGCAGTCAGACCGGCGCGCGATGCGTCACCCTCACTCTCACTCTCGCAAGGGGAATGACTCACGCGGAGGTGAGTGCGCTGCAAACATTTCTCGTGAACGAAAAATTGCTGAGTGCTGCACCGTCGGGCTTCTTTGGTGCGCTTACCGAAACAGCGGTTAAGCAATGGCAGGCATTACGTGGGATCGACCCAATTGGAAAAGTTGGACCGGCTACGCGTGCATCCATGGCGTGTTCTGGAGTTCAATCGACTGCACCGATTGTTTCAAACCAGTGTCCGACTGTCCCAAAGCCTCCCACCTGTGAAAATGCAGTTTCGGTACAAATAAGCGGATGCACCGTCGGGTGGCAGTGCAGTGTTGCCGTACTCCCGCAACAAACGTTTACCGCGACGCCCGTTACGGGCCCGACGCCGCTCGTTGTGAAATTCAGCGGTGTTGTAACGAGCGCAAATGCCGGTTTCTGCTTAGGAAAGTTCTGTGCAGCAACGCTCGTATTTGGCGACGGCGCAACGGGCGCGGTTCCACTTCCAAATGCAACAGGTGCCGCGATCAACTACGAAGTCTGGCACACCTACACGAAAGGAGGACCGTTCGTAGCGAATCTCTTTCAGGGATCGGCAGGTGGATCATCGGTGGTTGGCAATGGCATCACAATCTCGCCCATTGCTCCCGCAGTACCCACTACTCCCGGAGCACCCACAATATCCGTCGCGCCATCCGCAGGTACCGCACCGCTCAATACAACAATCATGGTGCAAGGGATCACATCGGGTGCCAATCTCTCGATTGAATTCGGTGATGGCACATTCGGTAGTGTGCAACCGATCGGTAACGGTTTCGGCGCGCCACACACATACAACACCGGCGGAGCATTCACGATTAAGCTTCGTCGCACGAGCGGTGCGGGCGACAATTGTGTGAGTTCACAATGCCAAGTGCTCGCTTCGACGGGGCTATCCGTAACGGGCGCGCAAATCGCATCCGCCGCGCTCGTACCGACGCCGTCGACAGGGCTCGCACCACTTCCGGTCACATTCTATTTAAATGGCGCAAGTACCGCGTATGGCGCAGGTGTAGTACTCGATTACGGTGACAACACAACTGATATCGTATGCTCTCCGGGAATTATTTGCGGTCAACGACAAATGCAGCACACGTATCAGGCAGCAGGCACCTACAATGTGCAGTTACTCGGCATGAATCCGGGCAACAGTACGACAATCATTCGACAAACAACCGTTACAGTAGTAACTCCACAATCGACCGCGCTCTCCGCAACGCCGACTACCGGACCTGTTCCACTTGCCGTTACCTTTACTGGGCATGGAGGCAATCAAACGTATGTGAACGGTGCGATTCTCAAATACGGTGATGATACGACCGAAGTATTCTGCAGCGCAAATGAAATCTGCGGTGAAAAAACGAAGACCCACACGTATGTCGACGGGTCTCAGTACAGTGCGCAACTCATTGCACTCCAGAGTGGTTCAGCAAGTTCTACTATCGGAACCGCAACGGTAAACGCAACGGGCGGCACCACAAAGATTAAAGTAACAGCCCCAACAGGAAGCGCACGCAAAGGGGAGTCGGTTGCAATCTCATGGACAGTGCGTGGTACAAAGCCAACATCGGGCTCGCTTTCCTTAGATCTCTATACGCAGGCGGGAGTGCGAATTGGGTCTATCCTTTCACTCACGAACTTCCAATCCGGCAGTGCAACATGGAAGATTCCGAGTTCGCTGGACAAGGGTTGCACCACAACACAACCAAATGGCTTGTGTGGTGTATATCTCGCGCCGGGAATGTATCGCATTCAGCCGAACGTAACCGGACTTTCAGTTACTCCGGAACTTTCGTCAGATGCTGTCATAGAGATTAAAGATGAGGCCATCGTCGCCGGAGGTCTTACTGTTTCGATTACGCCAACTACAATGGAGTTCGGCAAAGATACAGCAATTAAATTCCGTGTCGCCAATCCACCAGCAGGCGGTGGCGTTGCGCTGTGGATGGTAAAACCGTCCGGAGAACCGACGGGACTGATAGCAGGCAAACTTGATGCAGATACTGAACTTAGTACCTACAGATGGAAAGCGGGCGAAACGCAACCGTGTATTGCGGCACTTTTTAAACCGATGATCACATGCA
>JBKJSQ010000114.1:0-18538 GCA_046594495.1 Minisyncoccia bacterium
CCTGTGTAGAGCATTGAATTTTGTAGTGACGAGATGGTGAGGTTTGTGGTTGAAGCACTGCCAGTCGAGAGTGAAGTGGTGGTGGCGCCGGTAGCAGAAATAGTTCCAAACGTGTTCGTGCCAGTAAATACGTTATTGGTGAACGTTTTTGAAATAGTAGTAGAGGCACCAACGAACGAATTTACCAATGTATTAGAGTAGTACTTGTTCGTCGCACCTTCCGCGAGTGCGTCGGTTGTAGTGCCGGCGATCACACCAGCAACTCTCGACGCTGTGTAATAGAGATTCGTGCCCTCGGCAAGATTGCTCGTGCTCTTGGTTGCGAGCCATGCGTCGGAGCTTGTCGTAGCCCAGCGAAACTGCGTCGTATCCCAGTACGCAACCGATGTCGTGGAAAAGAAGTATCCTTTGTCGTAGCTAGAGAGATTGAATGCAAATGATGACGTCGAATGGAAATTATTCTGGTTCTTCCAGTAATCGGTCGACGTGGTGCTAAACGCGAGACCGACTGCCGCAAAACTTGATGCAGATGTTGTGGAGAAATAAAATCCTTTGTCGATGCCGTTGAGATACGTCTGCACACGAGTATCTTGGTAGTATCGGTTGGAGCCACCCTCAGCAATTGCATCGGTCGTCGTGCCGGCAAGGACCCCTGCCACTCGGTTTGTAGTGAAATATTTGTTGCTGCTTCCCTCGTTGAGAGCGTCTGTGGTAGTGGCATACCACTGACTTAGACTGAATTTCTGATCAAGCGCATTCTGCAAATCGGTTTGTGCTGAGAGCGTGCCTGTTATACCTCCCCACGCAACTAATCCGCTTCCAGTTCCAAACGTTGAAGTCGCGACAAAATCATATCCGCCGCCAGCATTGCCGACAAGCACCTTGCCGTAACTTGGAACTGTCGAGGTCCCCGTACCGCCGTTGCTAATACCGAGCACACCAGTTACATCGCTCGCGAGATTCACCAGCGATGACGTAACCACACCTGCTACAGACTTTAAAATGCCGGATGCATTTCCGAATGTGAATCCAGTGGAGACGACAAAGTTTGACGTAGATGCACTTGAGCCAATGGAAAGTGAGTAGGTACTTGATGCGAGCGAAACAGTGTTGGTGGACGTGGAGAGATTCCAGTATCCCGATGCTCCGCTCGCTCCTCCGCCGTAGCTCTCGAGCGCAATGGCAGCATCCACAAACTTAGGCAGCACGAGGACCGAAATGGTACCTGTGCCGCCACTGCTGTAGCTCTCAAGCGCCTGACCGAGCGCATAGCCAGATTTCGACAACTTCACACCAACGCCCGCTACGTCGCTTGCCGCAATCAAATCACCTGCGTTGATTACGCCGTTTGCGGTGCTCACCTTCGTTCTGATCACACCGGCGAATCCCACAATATATGCGTTCGGCTGTCCTTCGAGATTGCCGTTACCAACGAATGCGGGATTGTCAGAAATAACGCCAATCAGAGACTGTCCTGCAACAGCCTTCTGATATTGTCCGCTTGAGTTGAGAGACACCACATCACCGACAGCGGCGCTCTCACTCAGCTGCATGTATTCCGCAAAGTCTGCAGCACCGGATGTTTGCGTAATACCCGTGCCGGCGGTTGAGAGGCGCAAGCTTCCAACACCGCGACCGCCTGTGTCTGCGCCCGCGTTCAAACCCGTAAAGTACTCAGTAAAACGCGGGCATGTGGTACCAGATACACAGGCGGTACCGTACGGCGTGCGGATATTGAGTCGCAGCACGTTGTTGCCAGACGAGAGCGTGTTGTCGTCGTTTGATATTGCCATAACCGCTGTTCCTGTTGCACCGGACACTGCGGTTGCAGTGCCGAGAACGGACACTTCGTAGCTGGCGTTTGTAATGCCGACACTGAGCGCGCCCGCAAATGTGGACGTTGCACTCGATGTAGCAACAATGTTGCCTGTGATAAAGCGACCTTGCGCCGTAGTGGATGCGAGTGTTGCAGATGACGTTGCCGTCAAATTCCCGATCGTGGCATTAAATGCCGTGAGTACACTCGCGGTGAGTGAATCTATAAAAGCGGCGATGATACGCGAGAACGAAGCGAACAGCCCGTTTGTCGTAGATGTAGCGGAAACGGTCGAAGACCCTGCGACGAGCGATCCGATCGAGGCCGTGTTCGCTCGAGTTTCAGTCGACGATGAAAAGCTTGAAAAGAATGTCGTGGTTGTTGCGTTTGTCGCAGTTACCGTATTGCCCGTGATCGCGGTCGCGATGAGCGAGCCGACATTTGCGATACTCGAGAATAAATTACTGGATGATGCGGTTGTTGCAAATGATGCGGTTGAGGTCACACCGGTCGCCGTCACATTCTGAAAGTCATTCGTGCCGGTGAACGTATTGTTAGAAAATGTTTTCGGAATAGTAGTTGACGATCCAGTGTAGTAATTCGCGCTCGTGGTAGAAAATGCGTTTCCCTGATTCTGGGACAGAAAATACGCATTCGATGTCGTCGAAAACGCAAGGCCAAGCGATGAGAAATAAGACGCGCTCGTGGTGGAAAACGAATTTGCAAGATAGTAGCTTCCCTCTCGTCCGTCAAATGTGCCTGTCCAGTCGCCCGTGCGATCGAGTGTGAGAATTCCGGTCGTGTTTACGAGGCCGGAGCCTGTGAGTGAGGTGAAGTAGTTGAGGCCGCCGAGACCGAGAATCGTTGTATTAATAGCGGAGGACGTGGCGTTTACAAACGTAGTGTTGCCGTTGAAGGTGTTGATTCCGGTCCATGAGTTGGTGTCTGCAAAGAGTGTCGAGGATGCGGAGCTACCGCCGGTTGTGAGACACACGCCGTTTACCGCGAAACATCCGTTAGTGATGTTGACGCCATTTGCACCAGTGGTTGTGCCGGTGGTGGTGAGCGAGCTGATGCTGGCGGAGCCGATTGACGCTATGTTTGCTCGAACTTCAGTCGATGAGGAGAATGAAGTGAACAGCGTAGTGGATGTTGCGTTCCCGAAAGTTGTGTTACCCGTAAATATATTTATTCCTGTCCACGAATTGCTATCTACCAAGAGCGTTGTGGAAGCAGCGCTCCCACCAGTAGAAAGGCATGTGCCGTTGATTGCGTAGCATCCTGCAGCGATGTTGAATCCGCCCGCGGCGGTTGAAGTGCCCGCGCCCGTTACATTCAGAGCAGCTGTTTGGATTCCGCCGGCGAATGTTGAGGTGGAGGTATTCCCGACGGCGAGATTTGTAACAGTGGTAGTGCCCGCGGTTGTGTTGCCGAGGCTTACAGCCTGCGAGAGTTGGTATGCGGTGGAGGTAGTGGAGTGTGCGAGACCGACTGCAGAAAAGTACGAAGCCGAAGTTGTGGAAAACGAATTCGCGAGATAATAGCTTCCCTCTCTGCCATCGAATGTGCCTGTCCAATCACCGGAGCGATCGAGTGTAAGTACGCCGGTCGTGTTTACGAGGCCGGAACCCGTGAGCGATGTGAAGTAATTGAGTCCGCCGAGACCAAAGACAGTCGTATTGAGTGTCGTCGAAGTGGCGTTATCAAACATTGCTCCACCCTGCGCCTCAAATTTTGCAAGTGATGTGGTAGCAGTCCCACCCACCAATACCTGATTCGACGTAGTCGAGGGTCGAATGCCAGTATTATTAAAGAACGTCCAGTTGCCGTCTGCTCCGCCACCGCCGCCGGAAAGATCGGTACCACACGCAAACTGTCTCGTTGCTGTGCTCCAAACCAATTTATCGTTGCTACCGGAGCACGATGTGAGCCCTGCTCCAGAGAAAGTGGCGCTCACATTGAGATTCGTAGAGGTAGCATGTGTCACAACGATATCCGCAAATGTATTAACTCCGACGAACGAGTTGCTCGTGTAGGTTTTTGGAATGGTTGTGGAGCTGTGTATATAATTATTTGTGAAAAGCGTCGCTGAAGTTGTAGAAAAAGAATTCGCGAGATAGTAGGCACCACTCTGTCCGCCGAGCGTCGCGGAATTAATTGCATAACCGGTCGCAGTTACACGCTGTCGAGGGGAAAGGTTTTCAAAGACCTCAGCTCCATCACCTGGTGCGCACGTTGCGCCCACCTTTGTTGCAACTTCCACATTGAGGTAGGAAGTGTCGGTATCTTCAAAATTAAAGTTGAGCGTATCGCCGCCTGCATTAGTGTCTCCTACGCCCGCGTTGAAAATTCCGCTACGCACCGATACAGTCATAGTCGACGGTGAACCGGATGGCCACAGCTTTACATCACCCCCACCGATCGTTGCATCGTCGTAGAGGGCAAACTTTACACAGTAGTCAGTGCCGCTTCCGCCGAGCAAGGTCCCGCCTGCATTCATAAGTCTCCCTTGGTAATTCATTATGCGAGGCACACCGGCAGCAGCCTCGACAGTCGTTGCAAACAAACCAACGATCATAAGCGCACACACAAAAATCGCGACAAGGCGCGATGCGATTCGATTCATGCTTACCCATGATCGTGTGTGTGAGTGCATGATGATTTACGTTTGTTCGAGGCGCTCCATAGCGCGCTGATTGAGTCGCTGGTCGAGCGATGTGGAAAAGATGTAGAAGAGAAGCAACATAAACGCAGCACACAATACGATGAGTGCGATCGAAAGACGCTTAACGAGACGCGGCGACTCGATCTCTCGCTGTAATATCTGAAGCATTGTTGGTACTGTCGTTTCGCGACCAGCCAGTTTGCCTTTCTTATGACCAACGTAACTGCGCACCGCCTCTTCAGTGGTCATCCAGGCAACATTGGCAAACACCTGTTTCCCCGGCAGCTTTCCACTGCGAATCAGCTGTCCCATGTAGTCGGGTGTGTATCCAGCGATCGCCGCAGCTTCTCGTAGTGAAATGTATTCATCTTTTTTGTTCATCATAGCCATTTCTCGAGGGTCGAGTTCTTCCTGTTTTCTCAATCTCGGGGGTCGAGATTGCATTGGCTAATTGTATAATCCCTAGGTTTTTAGCCTATATTTCGGTGTGGACAACTTTTCCGTCGATTAGTCCCCCATGCAAAATGCGACGAGTAGAATTTTGACGCTTCCGGCAGTTCAAATGGTCAAAAATCGAACGGACGACTCATGTCCCGGAGCACATGTTTCAAACGTTGCCGCGATATCTAGTCGAGGTATGTTGGGCGGTATACACTGATGATGAAAGGTATGAAAACTCCCGCACTGCTCGCCTTGGCCTCAGTTCTGCTCGTGTGCACCTTACTGAGCGCATACTACCTGTATCCAGGAAATGACGGGGGTGTGACCGACGCTCGACTCCAAGCAGCATTGAGTGCCGTACAGAGCCCTCGTACGTACGAAGTAATCGTAGAGACGGCAACCGACCTTTCGGACCGTACAATCAACGTTTTAGGCCTGTACCGACTTGATTTCGAGACCAACCGTTTTGGTTCATACGCAACAACTACGCTGACCATCCCCACTGAGAAGCCAGCCAATCGCTCCCACGCCTTCACCTTCATCAATCTTTCGATGGCGAATGACATATACGTATGGATCAACACAAACAGTGCGTTTCTGCAAAAAACGATTCCCCACAGTGGGACATGGCGCCATTTCCAAAAGGATGCCGTACCTACGCATTTTAAAGACATCGCCGTCTCCGGCCCTGTGCTCGACAACCTTGCACTGCTCGGGAAAGACGGTTCATACCTGTCGCTTTCCGGCCCACCTATTGAGCGTACGTATGCTGGTGAATCATTCTTCGTGTACGAATTTACGCTCTCCAAAGAAGCTGCCCGCGTGGTAGGCGGCACGCTCGAGCCACTTATGCGTCGCATCGGCACCGGCCATGTGTTTGTGTGGGTCGACGATACGTCCCACGTGCGAATGATGACGTTCTCAGGCGAAAACTATTCATCCACTACGACAGTCCTTACTGTAAACAATCCTGTCGAAATCAATGCACCCATCCTCACGGAATGATGCTAAGCTTTTCTCATGTTCGGCAAAGTTGTGGACTTTGTTCACCGTATCGGCGTATTTCATGCAGTTGCGGTACTCGTCCTGTTGGTGGCCTCTACAACGGTTCTGCTTGACCGTAGTGGCTCAATCGCAACGCTGATTGCCGGAAGTGCGGCATCTGTAGGGACTGAGACCGTGCTCTACATATCCCCTTCGAGCTCTTCCACGCTTAAGGTGGGTGACACAACGGATGTCGATGTGCGCATTAACACGAAGACTCCTATCAACACCGTCGGTGCAACAATCACCTTTCCTGAAGATACGCTCGAGATCGTCGGCATTAGTAAGGCGACATCCTTCCTTGATCTCTGGACCGAGGAAACAACAATTAGAGAATCCGTTGGGGAGATTCATTTTAGCGGAGGCACGCTTGTGCCCGGCGGGCTCAGCGGTGTGGGCACTGTTGTCACACTCACCATAAAGGCGAAGAAGGCCGGCATGGTGCAGATGGCATTCAAAGATACGCAGATATTCGCAGCCGATGGCAAAGGAACGGAGGTCGTGAGCAATAAACGAATATTTTCGTTTGAGATTCCCGAATCACAAAAGCCAGTTGCATCAGCATCCGGAAACATGAACACAGAAACACTCGCCCCGCTGTCGATTGACTTCAATGGAGACGGCAAGATAAACGTTGTTGACCTCTCCATCATGGCATTCCAAGTAATCGCTCCATACAACTCAAAATTCGATCTCGATCGCGACGGTGCGAGCTCACTCGCCGACCTTTCAATATTCTTTACTCGGATGCGTTTGTAGTGCGCGCAAGCGCTTTGCGGTTGTAGAAATACCCCAATGACAATCCGGCCGCTATCAATAGCAAGAGATACGGGAGCGCGAGCGTGAGCATCGGCACGAGTGCCTCAGCAGTCGCCGCAACTCCAGCGGCGCGTGCTGATATAACAACTTTTTCCGATGAAAGAGCTCCCGCATCGGTTTGCACGGAAACCCACGCACGATACATCCCGCGCACAGCAAGCTCGCTTGCAACGTATGTGTAGGTTCCGTCACTCGTCGTTAGTACCGCACTCTCTCGAGGCGCATCATCTTCAAACTGCAAAAAAACACTGATGCGAGAATTCGGTTTACCCGCGCCCAGCAATACGATGCGCTCTCCGATAGCAATGCGGTCATCGTAGCCACTGATTGTGGGCACCTGAATCGATGCACCCTTCACCTCCGACGATTCTGCCGCAGCTTCACGGGGGGCTACATCTATCGGTGCAAACGTTGGCTGCGGAGGACTTTGTCGTGGCACGACCGTAAAGAGCGCGGAACGCATGCCTGTAATAATATTAGTAGCCCGCGCATCGTTCAAAAGTAGTGCACCCGAATCAAAATGCACATCACCCGGCACATTACTCATAGCCTTAAATTGAATACGAATGAGCACTGCATTGTCTCCTTGAAAACTTTCTGCGGCTGTACCAGAAAAACGCACCGTCCCTCGTGTATTGGAGAATTCAGGAGGTGTAGGCCAGAGCGTGAGCACTGAACCTTCGGTCGAAATTGACACGACCTCGAGTGCGTTTGTATTGAAAACAAGATCTGCTTCTGCCGCATTTGCGACCACCTTGTCGGTAGCGGCGCGAACTTCAACTTCGAACACATCATCGATAGCGTATATGCCGCGCTCCGGAGCTATAAATAAGATCCCGTCTGCGGCAATTGATACAGACGGCAAAAAAAGTAGCACCACCCACAGGAAGATCCAAAGCCGTTTCATCATGCGATCGGTGTTCGCCCTGATCTTTTTTGATGCCACGCATACGCACCAACCACGAGTACGAGCGCGATCACAAGAAATATGATGGACGTATCCCACTCTTTCGGAACACGAGGAGCTGCAGAACCCTCAATGTACGTGCCGAGCCGTTCGTTGCCTGCTTTATCGATTGCCTTAATTTGCACACCGCCGGTCAAGGATTGGTCCTTCAATTGATGAGGAGACGTGACTACTCGCCACGAACCACGCTCAAATATTTCGTAGTGGTCGAGTCCACTTTGTTTGTCTTGCGTTGCAAATACGGCGTAATAATTGCCGCGAAATACGCCGACGGTTGATTCGACCGCGATCTCAAATTCGTCCGGCGGAGTTTTGTCTTCTCCCACTTGCGTGAGCCATGGGTTTGTTGCGGCGAGCGGCGCGGCTTGAATAGTATAGGCACCGTCTTCTGTCGTGAGCACGGCGCGCGTAGCTTGCCCGTCGTTCAAGTACACAACGGATGAGTTGTCCACGGATATGACAGCATTGTTTTTCTCTGCACCGATGACGCTAAAGACTATTTTACCGAGCACGTTCGAGAGTACAGGGTCGCCCGGTATGCGGCCGCAATATCCGCCGGGAATCCCGCCGGAAAACGAGACTACACCCTCGCTTGTATCTATTTTTGGTTCCTCTACCCAGAGACTGAGGATCGAGTTCCCTTTGCTAAAGTCGACCGCGCGGAGCATATCGACCGGGTAGCGAACTTCCACATGTGCTGCGTTTATACATTCACCCTGATTGTCTATACGCACATCTGCAATGAATGTGTCTGTCACGCCGTAGGTACCCTCGGTTGGGCTAATGTACAAGAGTGCCGCATATGCATTTGAAGGTATGCAGAGAAACAGAAGCGATACAAGCGCGAGGCGCCGAGTAAGAATATTCATAGATGCAGTATAACGGTTATTTATTTTCATAGAACTAGCCAGTCCAACTAAAAAGCATAATAGAGAAGTCGCCGAGATTGACCGTCCCGTCGGCATTAAAATCACTTTGTATGTCGTCTGACTGCCATTTGAGGAGAAAGATAGAAAAGTCCACTAGATTCACTTTCCCATCGCCGTTGAGATCGGCAGATCCGGTATCTGCGAATGCTCCCTCCCCCACACTAAAGGAAATTGATTTACCGAATCCTGACTGGATGCCTCCGTCTAGTTTAAAGAATGCCTTTACCGTATGTAGCCCGTCGGTTAGCGATGCCGTATCCACGCGAATCGCCCATGCCCCACTCGCTTCAGCAACTCCACTCAACGTGGCCTTCGGAGTGCCACTGATTTCGCTCGATATATTTGCTCTCGGAACTGTATACCCAGAGACGGTAAGCGCATCACCTTTGGGTACCTGGCGCTCAGACACAGTGATCGTCGGAGGAAAGAAAATGTTTGCGACAGTAGAAACAGCACTCTGTGCTACGTCGAATACAACCGACGTCGTAATAGATTCGGTCCCGTTTTGATCTCGCGCCGAAAAACCGAACGTCGCGGTGCCTGGAGTAATTTCAGTCGAGGCATATTGGAAATCCGCATTGGAGTCGGCAAGTGTCGTTCCTTTCACTTTTCCATCAAGCAGTATGTTCACGGTTACATTCGGATACGCTTTACCGCGAAGCACAACACGTGTTTGGGTTTCCGAAGGAATGAGACCCAGGTTTGCATTCGGTATAAAAGGAGTCGAGCCCACTGTGGGTGTTCCCCCAGGACTGACCGTGCCTGCAGGCGTGAGAGTGCTGCATGTGAGCGAACACAGATCTGTTGAAATGGTATTGCCGTCGTCGCACTGTTCCGAAAAGCGCACCTGCAATATTCCGTCACCACAATATTCGGAGAATGACTGGCAGCCCGCGTTACAGTTGCGCGCAGCGGTTGTTGAGCCGTATCCCCCAATGTTTATTCCGTCATCACACACTTCCGCTCCACCTGCAATTCCATCGCCGCACACCAAGAGATTGACCGTTGTCGTTAAATTGTCGGCAGCCACATATGTAATCATGCTGGCGCACAAAAGTGCCGACACAACAATAATGCCCGAAAAAACGAGGGGTGTGTGTGCGTTCGACATGCGGATTTAGCGTGGACGCGAGGATTGCGTGTAGCCGTTTCGTCGTGCGCGATTCCTGCGGCGCACTCCGAGTACGAAGAACAGAATAATCAACAAAAGTATCGGACCTCCAAGCACGGCAGCAACTTTTATTTTATCGATGGTGGAAAGTCCCCAGAATCCATATCCGGTGTAGCCCTGCACCGCGCCGATTGCAGCAACGCTCAGATTGATTTGATTCTGTTGCGCAATGTCTTCTCCCTTATAGATGGTGTACTTCGCGGTGTAACGGCCTGCAGACAACCGTGTAGGCAACTCCGCGAGCAGCTCCTTGATTGCAAAGGGCTCAATCTTTTCGATCTTGTTCGTGTTGTATGTCGTTTCAAGCAATTGTTCTACCTCACTGTCATAAATATCAAATTTAACTTTGGTCGGGCCGTATGCGGTGTTACCGGTGTTTTCTACCGTCATCGTAAAACGGATCTTTGCTGGGAAAAATAGCCCCCACTTTCTCCGCCCTTCTTCAAGATCTGAGACGCGTATTCGTCGCACCGTAAAGTCATAAATTTTATCGACGACTTTGATGTCGACGTCGATCTGCGCTCCGAGAGCTATAGAGACGCCCCCGGATGGTTGGTCAGATGCAGACGACGTGCGAATGCGGATCGTACCTTGATGTCGCGTGTATTCGGCATCCGCTGGAACGTTGACCGAAATTATAATGGGTACCTGCGTTTCCCCCGCCGGCATGATAAACGTGGTTCCTCGGTCTACGGTGAACCACGACTCAACGCCGGGGATATTCAAACTTATCTCTACCTTTTGGTCGTCGGTCGGATCGGAGCGAACGAGCGTGATGCGCTGTTCAAATACTGTCCCGCGGGTCAGACGATCGTTATTTACATACGGAGGCGTGATTCCGAATCCAGCATATGCCACATGTATAATTCCGAAAAAGCCGATGCCCAGCAGCAGTAACGCAAAAACATGCAGTCGTAATAGCCGCCACGGCAGTGACATCATGGTCTCAATAGTATCACGGTCACCTCCCGAAATGTCCAGAGATTACTGAATATTCGGGTGTAAGAAATCAGGTTACCAATTCGATGGATTACTCTTCTTTGCGGTAATGGTGTCCTGGCCAGAATAGCTACCAGCGAGAGTGATCGTAATGGGGATCTGTATACCAAAGTACGTATCTCGATTTTGAGGAGACGACGTTGCAATGGTCTTCGGCACGTTTACGAGAATCGATGTCGGTGTGGTGGACCCACTCAACACTGTACCGGATGCATATGAGGAGAAGGTAGATGTAGACACTTTCTGATTGGCGATTGCAATTTCTGTAGCATTGTTAATTCCACCACTATCGCAGCTATCCGGCGCGGTCCAGTTTGTACACATAGTGTCACCATAAATGTCTTGATCAAGGCCTATGTTTCCGATTGCGTACAGGGTAGATGTGGCAGTCATCGGGTTGTTCGAATCACCCGGCTGCAAAGACCCAAATGCGACAGCAGATTGCGAAACATCAAACGCGAGGAAGCTGGAGAGTTCTGCGGCGCCTCCGCCAGTCAGTTCTGTGTATGCACTTGTTCCAAAATTGTTGTCTCCTGCCCGCACATTAGCGAGCCAGTTCTGCGCCGTGTACTGCGTCGTGACATCGGTCGGATCCGCGTTGTACCATAATGAGAACGTACAGGTGTACGTTGCGTCGGAGTCCGTGGCTCCACTGCAGCTACCTGCATCCTGAGCGCACGAGTAAAACGGGGTGAAATTCGGAGATGCGGCGGCGTAGCAGTTATTAGAGTCGTAGTTTGCGGAGGTTAAGCACGATGCAGCAGTGACTCCAGAACGGTAGGCATTAAACGTCGTTGAAGCTATCTCAGCCGTCGAGGAAGCGTTCAAACAACTATTGTTGTCTACAACCGTAAACTTAAGCTTAAACGGACCGGACGTTGCTTGTGGAACGGTCAATGTAAGGATGCCGGTCGATGTGGTGCTTTGGTTGTAATCGACGAACGCGATCGTTCCCGCGGTGACGGTAGGCGCTACGTTTTGAATTTGAAATGCATTCACAGACCCTTGGAACGTCGACGTTGCCACAAGATTGTGTGTATCTAAGATATAGACAAACGAATTATAAAACCGATCCTGATACGGAATGGTAAACGTGGACGATGTGGCGGCATTGGATGCAGTGAGCGTTGAGCTTGCGAAGCCTCCACCACTTGAGCACGAACCAGTGGCAGTTATGCCAGCGGCGGCACACACGACTATTCGCACCTGATCTGCTCCACCCAGCGTGTCGTTATCATATGAGCCGGACGTCCATGTAAGTACGCTTCCTGGATTAATTGGGCCGTTGTTGGCGATCGAGTAAAAAACGGGTACGTGATTGATTACGAATGGTGCCGCATTATCCTGACCTGAAGTCCCCTCGTTGACTGTTGTATTGCAGCGCGGAAGTGTGGCATTGTTGTCACAAATAAATCCGTACCAATGATTACTCTCGGCGTTAAACGGGAAGGTATTGATGGTGGTTGTCGCAGCGGATGCAAGCGTCCCGCTTGTCGTAGATGTTGATACGGCCCACTGGTTCCCTATGCCACCATTGCATGTGGGCCCACTCGCGACAGCCGTGGGCGCACCGTTGGTTTTACAAATGAGGAGGAAGTACCCATCACCGCTCGAGTCGGTCGCTGTTACACGAAATGTCAGAACAGCGCCTACATTTGTCGGCGAAGATGTTGCCGAAGCAGTAAGTTCAAACACATCGGTATCAAATGTAGGAGGAGTATTCAGCACCGTGACCGACGTAGTCACATCGTCTGCGCTCGCAACAGGCACATGCACTTGATAGAGGGTCACGAACGACACTAACACCATACACGCGACAATAGATGTGAATATCGTGATTTTACCCTCTGTCGTACGGGTACGAGCAAGGTATGAATGCAGCTTCCTATGAAGGTTTTCGGACATATCTTAGAAGAAATCGTACCACCTGTCCGGAAAATTGAGCCTCTCGAATGTGGATAACTGTCAATTTTTTGGCTTGATTCTGCGGTATTTAATCATCCAAGGGTAGACCTTGGATACGCGGACACCGCACCTTCCAAGGGTGGTCCTTGGAACTTATTTATATCGAATAGCATCAAGCGGGTTGATCTTCGCCGCACGTCGGGCGGGAAAAAGACCCGTTAAGAAGCCCACACCGCCTGAGAATGAGCAAATAAAGATGAGAAACCAGAGCGGATATTTAAACAGACTCACCGATTCTCCCCCGAATTTGCTCGCTGCAACCGAAAGCAGTCCATTGAAAAATACCCCAATGCCTCCGCCAATTAATATTCCGACCACACCCCCCAGTAATCCCACGATGATGGCTTCCGCAACGAACAGGATGACGATATCGGCAGATGAGGCGCCGATCGTGCGCATGACGCCGATTTCTGCCGTGCGCTCTAGGAGCGTAACTGTCATGGTGTTGAACATGCCAATCGCGGAAACCGTGAGCGCGATGCCACCGAATACCGCGAGCACTGCCTGAATGCCTTGAAAGATCTTATTTGCCTGTTCGACCGTCTTTGAGAGTGCGGTCACCGTAAATCCTTTGGCAATGATCGCATCCTGCACCTCGGTGAGCGATTTACTGTCTACTACGCGAACCTGCACTCGGTCGAAGTACGGGATTTTGAAGTTGGACTGGAATTCTTCGAGTGTTATTGCTGCGGCTAGCGTACCGGCATCAGAGGTGACACCTTTGATTTTGTATTGCTTCGAAAGCTGCACTTCGGTGGACTGATCGGTCCCTTCGTTCGGAACAAAGACGCGAAACGTGAGCGTCTTTCCGAGGACCTCTTCCGCTTTTTCTACTCCGAAGAGCTTGAGCATCGCGCTCGAGATAACGACGGCTCCGCGATCTTCCAGCGCCTCATCATTCGTAAACAGCTCACCTGCTGAAGCCTGCGCGCCGGTGTACAGGAAGTACGACGGTGCAAGCCCTTGAATATTGGCATTACCGGTTAGTCCTTCATAGGTAACGAGCGTCGGAAACGTGACTACACCTGACACGTCTTTTACTGTCTCCATCTCGGCGAACGTATCTATTGTAGCCGGGTCCAGAACCACAATTTTTGATGCAGGATTTGTAACATTTAGAGATAGCAACGAGTCCCCGAGTACGATTTTGTCGAGAATGATGCTTTGCAATCCGAAACCAAGTCCTACAAGCGCAACAACTGCGCCTGTTCCCACACCCATGCCTAAAATAGTGAGCCATGTTCGAGACGGGTTCGTCTTGAACATACGAGTGGATAGCATTGCAATATCGCGAGCTTGCATACCCCGTTAGTACAATTTCGAATTATTCCTGTCGAAGACAACATCGACCGTGTTGCCTGCCTTTTGCGATAGTTTGTGAAATGAGTGCGTGGTTTCTGTGATCATAAAGAGACGATTCGAAATTGTCCTACTGGGCATATATCACGTGTGTCCTCCTTCGAGTTCGTTTGGAAGAATAATATAACCGCCCTGCGCAATGAGCTTTTCCATGTGTACGCTAATCATATACGCAACCCGCTCCTCGATCTCCGCACCGCCCAGACGTTTTTCGAGCAGGAGCCGCTCTGCAAACTGATTCGCATCGGTTATACCCCCCACTCGGTCTGCAACACATTCGCGTAGGATCTGGTATTGCTCTTGCCCCATATGAAAGCCCACCTCTTCGTTGAGATACGTCAGCAGTCGCTCCACGAATTTATGCTGGTGCATAAAGTTGTCATCACTTTTCACTTCCTGGCGAAAGCGCTGTACGTCGATGGAATTGCGAATGAGACTGAAAATGCGACGGGCCATCGCCGGAACCTCTTCCGGGTGAATCCCGGCGCCGCCCAGATGAAACGGTTTTATAAGGAATTCGGAAAACATCTGCTCGTTCATGGTCCCCTTCAACACAAAGAGAATTGCTTGTTCCAGTCGCTCCAACTGCGAGAAGCCGATAGACTGCGTCACGAAATTCACCACACTCTTCACTTTAAGCTCTACCGGTTCTGCATACGGATACATGCGTGCGAGCTGTTCAATTTCGGTCACGATGTTCTCACCGGGCTTCACGTGCATGATCTGCTGCTTTCCCGGATTGGCAACAATTCGACGCAATCGTCCGTCACGCATGTAGAACACGCGGTGCGCATACGGAAGGTATTTCGCGTCGTGGGTCACGAGAATGACCGTTTTACGGTCTTTCTCGTTGATTTCCTTAAAGGAGTCCATCACGTGCTCCGCAGATATAGAGTCTAAGTTACCGACCGGCTCGTCGGCTAACAGAATTTCAGGGTCGTTGATGAGCGCGCGAGCAACGGCAACGCGCTGCTGCTGACCGCCGGACATGAGTGCGGGCAACTTATTTTCAACTCGCTCCGGCACTCCGAATCGGCGCAGGAGCGTTGCAGCGCGTGCCCACCGCTCTTTCTGTTCAATTCCCAAAAACAACATCGGAAGCGCCACATTATCGAGCACGTTCAAGGACGCGATGAGGTTGAACTGTTGGTACACGATGCCGATCGTAGTTTGCTGATAGCGGTTGAGTTCTGCCGGCGTATAGGCATAAATGTCTTCATTTTGTACGAGCATTTTTCCGTCACTGGGCGGCACCCCGCCGAGCATTGTGTACAAGAGCGTGGATTTGCCGCAGCCTGAAGGCCCGAACAGAATGATGTATTCACGCGGATAGATCTCTATATTGATATCTTGCAGCGCCTTGAATTCATTTACCTGTCCTTTGTTGTAGGTAATGTGCATTCCTTCGGTACGTATGGATGTTTTTGCCATGTTAGTTTTTCTTAGCGAACAAATATGAGCTTAGAAATAACGTACACCCGCGTAAATTTATCGTACTCACTCCGGTCGGAGAAACATGCAGAGATCCTTGCGTAAGTGTAGTGAACGACGAATCACGGCCGGTCAAATTTGGGCGGGTCTGGAAATTGTAATTCGCTTCGCTCATAACTATTTCCCGATGTTTTCAACCCAGCCGAATGTTCCTTGGAAGTTCTGGAGAATGATGTCGATAATGCTCTTTTCTTTGATCGGCGTAATCAATACGAAATCTTCGGAGCGGGACTCGTTCTGTCCTTCGTCGTTACAGATAACCCAGAACTGATACACTGTCGCAGGAGTAAAGCCTACGATCACTTGGGTATGTGAAGTGAGTGGATTCGTCTCTTTAAGTGTGAACTCAGCTCCTTCATTGGACGTGCCGTTAGAAAGCCCTTGCGAGTAGAATACCTGACACGTGGCAGGTTCGTCGGTCTCCCACGCAATGATTGTCTGAATTTTCACATCTTCTCCCGGAAACAGTGTTGATTCGTTCTTCACTTTAGTGATCGCCGGAGCAATAACGTCGCGGATCGTAATGAATTGGAACGGCTGACTCTCCGCGTTATCGCCATCTTGGTTCGTCGTTCGCACCAAGGCGCTGTATCTCGTACCGAATTCAAGATCTGCAAGCAGCACACTCTGCTGTGCGGCAAATACCGAGGAGCCTGCTACTTTCGTAATCTTCGTGCGCGTGTTGGTGAATTCCACGATACCGCGGGCAAGCACTCCGCCGGTATCCCATGAAATCACTGCGGACTTTTCCTGAATGCGGGAAACTTTGACGTTACGGACCGACGGCAAAATAGACTTTGTTTTAAATGTATCGTCTTCGCTCTCTCCTGCAAGACCGGTGGAATCGTCGGAGACAACCTTAAAGTGATACAGGGTAGACGGATCAAGTCCGATCACCTCAACTACGTGCCGCGAGACTGATTCGTTTGGGTCGCCCTGCGCAATTGTATAGTCGCTGGAGCCTCCGTTGTAATCGCTCTCTGGCGAGAGATACACCATGGAGCTTGATTCGCGGTCTGTCGTCCATACGATGGTTGCCGTCGTCTGGTCTACAGTCACACGCGGGAGCCCGAGAATGGTCGGTGGTTTTATGATGTCTCCGGCAACTTCTTTCACCTTTTCATTGATCTCAATGATCGCTTCCGGTTCTGTAATCTTTTTGAGGTCCTTGATGATTCGTTCTTTTATCTTTTTTTGATCGTCTCTGGTGGTAAACACAAATCCTGCTGTTGTGTTCTTGTTTCCCTCGACATCAGTTGAAACGACTCGAAAATGGTATGTCGTTGCCGGTTCGAGATCGTCGATCACGAGCTCATGCTCTTTTTTATCAAATGCGCTGTCGCGTATCGTTCCAAATCGCTCATCGAGCCCGAAGTTGATCGTTGCATCCGTATTTTTATCCGTCGTCCAAGACACGGTTGCTGAATCTGTGGTGATATTTGAAATTTTTACGCCCGATATTTCTGCAGCATAGACGCGGATACCGAGGAGCACGACAATGAGCGCAAGCACGCCGAGCATGATAGTGCGTATTTTTGATCGAAAAATGAATTGCATACCCTGCTAGTACAATTGCGAATTATTTCTGTCGACGACCTCATGTCGATCCATGTTGGTCTTATGCGAAATGCTGTGAAATGTGTATGTGGTTTCTGTATTCATATCGAGACGATTCGAAATTGTCCTGCAGGGTATAAGAAAAATCAGTGCCTGAACACTAGCAATTGTAGCATCGCGCTCAGCGCGATTTTTTACGTGAGCCGAATATTATGCACGTATGCGCCGGAACCAGATGAGAATAAGGAACGAGCCTATGACGATGATTGCTATATCAAAGGGGCTGTAGAAATAGTAGGTGGACGGTCGTGTGCATGACAGGTAGTCCGCGGTATTGCCGTCGCAAAATTTATCAGCCTCAAGACTTAAGATACCGATGAGCGTGAGCGCGACACCCACGAAAAGTTCCATGTCGCGAGCGATGGTGCTCAGAGAGCGAACTATGAAATCAAAGAGCGCATCCATGCTCCCCATAAAACCGCGCGAACGTTTCGTGTGATCGTGCCCTTGTTCGAAGTCATCATTCATACTGTCGTGTCATTGTACTCTATAGTTTACCTGCTGCCATCTTCGTTTTTCCCCTACTATTCCACCGAATAGCCGAGCTCAACGGCAATTCGTTTCATCTCATCATCGTTCTCTTTGAGCTCGGTGTAGAGGTTCGCTCGTTTGTCGAACTGTTCTTCAAGGAGCGGAATGTTTTCATTGAGATACGTTTTATGCTCGTCGGTCATCGCCCCTTGATCATCAATAATACGCTCGAACACTTCAGAGGTGTAGTAATCGGCACGGTACGAGAGCCCTCGGATGTCAGAGATTATGTCCACCTGGCGATACCCCAATCGAACGACGTCTTTCATCGATGCTCCCCCATTCAGGTTTCCTATACCGGAAGACGCATCTTCCAATCCCTGCAGGAGCGGCATTACTTTGTCTGCCTCTACTTTAATTGCGTCGATCTGCGTTTCAATATCGTTCAGGTGTGCGATTCCCTGCTTCGCTTTCGCAATCCGCTCCTCATTCGACATTTCTACCTGCAACACTTCCGCGAGCAACTGATACACCTGCCGGCGCACCGGATTTCCTTCTGCGGCGGGTTTATTCGCGGCAGTAATGTACTCGCGCTGCGCCTCCGCATATTCCGCATACTTCGCCCCAAACTTTCCTGCCCCATACCACGCCCACGCTGCGTATATCAGAAACGAGATCAGCACAACGAACAACAAGATCACGAGTGTGCGCGTATACGATCGGGATGCGTTTCGTGAAGCACTCATATGTTAATCGCCGGTTGCCATGAACGTATTGGTGCCGG
>JBKJSQ010000069.1:0-10038 GCA_046594495.1 Minisyncoccia bacterium
GACCCGCGCTAGAGAAATATCTGGTGTACTACAACACCGCACGTATGCATATGGGCATCGACTTCAAAACACCCGCTCAAATGCTCCAAGTGATTCCAAGGTCTTGATTACTTAACGCAGTACTGCGGGGGAATTGCTGAGGCGGCGCAAATACGACATAATTGGCCACTATGAAGAAAAAGCTGGAGAATAAGACTGCAAAATCAGGCTCAAAGAAAGGACCACTTATGGGATTCGTCGGACAAGGGTACGTGGGCGGAAGTTACGCGACCAACTTTGAAAAGCGCGGGTTCTCAGTCATTCGGTACTCACTGGAGGCGAAGTACATTCACAATAAAGAGGCTATCGCATCATGCGACATCGTATTCGTAGCCGTTCCAACGCCAACTACTCCAAAAGGTTTTGATATGTCGATCGTCGAGAGCGCGCTTTCGCTTGTGGGGGCGGGGAAAACGGCAGTTATCAAATCAACGCTTTTGCCGGGGACAACGCGGAAATTGCAGGCAAAGTTTCCAAAAATATTCGTACTCTGCTCGCCAGAATTTTTGAGTGTCGCAACGGCGCAGGAAGATGCCGATGGTCCGTTTGCCAACACCATTGGCGTGCCATCCAGGGGAAAAAATCACCGTGCGGCAGCTGAAGCCGTGCATCGAATTTTACCGAATGCGCCGTTTGCCCATATTTGCACAAGCGAAGAAGCAGAAATGATCAAATATGCGCACAATGTGAGCGGATACATGCAGATCCTTACTTTCAATGCCCTCTACGACATGGCCAAGGAGATGGGTGCAGATTGGGAGCCGATCCAAAAAGCGGTGCAAGCGGATCCCATGATATCGAATCGCTATTCAAAACCGATTCACAAAAGCGGTCGTGGTGCCGGCGGCCTCTGCTTTATTAAGGATTTCGCAGCATTCTCAAAGCTGTACAAACAAACAGTCGGAAAGAAGGAGGGGATGGAATTTTTGAAAGCGGCAGAAAAGAAAAACATCATGCTCCTTGTAGGCACCAACAAAGATATTGATCTCCTCGAAGGTGTGTACGGAAAGCCGCACGTCGAGAAACACAAAAAAGCGCTCAAGAAGAACCGATAGCATGCGCATTCTCATCGTCACACAAGCGGTGGACGATACCGACCACTATCTGAGCTTTTTTACCGGATGGCTGAGTGAATTTTCCAAGCAATTTGAATCTATCGAGGTCGTATGCCTCAAAGAGGGCGTGCATTCACTTCCGAGCAATGTGCGCGTGTACTCGCTTGGGAAAGAAAAAGGTGCAAATCGCTTGCAATACATCCAACGCTTCCTATCCTACATATGGACACTTCGCTCCGACTACGATGCAGTATTTGTGCACATGAATCAGGAATACGTCCTGCTCGGAGGCGTTCCGTTCGCGCTCATGGGAAAGCCGGTGTATCTGTGGAGAAATCATTACGCAGGCTCGTTTTTGACTGATATTGCAGCATTATTCTGTAGAAAAGTTTTTTACACATCTAAGTCCTCCTATACATCGAAATTCAAACACGGAGTGAGAATGCCGGTGGGAGTCGATCTTGTGCGGTTTGCACATGAAAGCTTGGTACGCGTACCGCGTTCAATTCTTTTCTTTGCACGATTTGCGCCATCGAAACGGCCCGACGTGTTTGTACAGGCGCTCTCCCTTTTAAAACAACGCGGCACCCCGTTCACGGCATCAATTGTGGGGTCAGCTCTGCCACAGGATCAGGAATTTCATGAGCGCGTGAAAATCCAAGCACGCGATCATGGACTCGACGTACTTACATTTCATGCCGGCGTTCCGTTTGCAAAGGCACCGGATATTTATGCGGCGCACGACATATTTGTCGACCTCGGTTCGAGTGGTATGTACAACAAAATGATATTCGAAGCGGCTGCAAGCGGGTGCGTTGTCCTTGCTGCAAGCAAAGATTTTCAGGAGGAAATGGGAGTGGAGCTGGGATTCAAGGAAGACGATGCTAGTGAACTTGCGACCAAGCTCGAGCAGATGGTATCCATGTCAGCAGAGGAGCGAGCAAACGTTGCTGCGCGGTTACGCGAGTATACTGAGCGCAACAGTCTTGCGACGCTTGCGGGCACGCTCGTACGTGAACTGCAATAATGTGCATATGCCGAAAATCCCGTGCTCAGTCTGTGTGCTCACTCACAATTCCGCTGCAACACTCGAGCGTGCCCTTGAAAGTGTAAAAGATTTTGATGAGATATTGATCTGTGACGCAGATAGTACCGACTCAACGCGTGCAATTGCATCACGATTTGGAGCGCGCGTGATCGTCCAAGATGCAGAATATAAAGACAAAGATGGACGGTTGATCAATTTTGCCGGTGTGCGTAACCAATATCTGCGCGCCGCAAAACATGACTGGATCTTTGCGCTCGATTCCGATGAACTGATTACCGACGGACTCGCTCAGACGATTCGCGACGCATGCACACGTGAGCCGGCGGCCTATTGGATACTGCGGAAGTACGAATTTAAAGGTGTTCTCATTGAGCGTGCACTGAATTATCCGAGCAAACAGATGCGTTTTTTCCACCGGAATGCAGTTACGGAATACATCAAACCGATTCATGAGCGGATCGTTGTCAAAGACGAGGCACCTATCCGAACACTCGATGCGTATATGATTGTGCCCATTATCGATGACTTCGAAGGTGGCAAGCGGAAATGGAGTGCATATATCGAGCTGGAACGTTCCCGACGTTCGCCAATATCGTTTCGCACATGGCTGAAAAAAAGCACGAGAGAGGCAGCCATCATGCTGCTCTACATGGCTCGTTTAGTACGACTCCATTTGTTTAAGCGAGGTACATCGTTTCCCATCGGGGTTGAAGTTCGCATTTTCTGGTATCAGTGGAATTTGATAAAGATGCTGTTTGGTAAGATACATCGTCTATAAAGTCATGAACCACTCCGGTCCCATTATTTTGCTTATAAACCGCTTCGCATTCGGCGGCGCCGAGCAGCTCGTGGTGGATACTGTCAATGAGCTACATGCGCGGGGAATCGACGTACGCGTTGTTACTGTGCGCAAAGAGGGAGCACACAGCATGATAGGAGACTTACACATTCCCCCCGAGCGAATTATTTCGGTACCATTTCGCTCGTTGTTTGATATATCGGCGTATGCAGCATTGATCCGACTCGTGCGTCGCACACAGCCATCCACGATCATGATGCATTTATGGTTTGCCAATTCGGTAGGACGTATCGCGATTCTTTGCATGCGTGTATTGGGGCGCTTTCCGACTATCATCACGTTTGAAGAAAATGTGTACGATGCAGTTAAATCAAAGCGACAGTATTTCCTCGATCGACTGTTGCAGGGTGTCTCAGATACGATCGTTGCTGTCTCACCATCGGTGAAAGACTCATTACAAAAACACGGCATCAATCAGAAGCGTGTTGTCGTACTTCTAAACGCTATCGATACAAAACAACTGTCACCCGTTCCGGGTGAGCGTGAAGTCATGCGCGAATCACTCGGAATTCCGAGTGATGAGTTTGTGTATCTGTTCATCGGCCGACTGATTCATCAAAAGGGTGCAGACATTATGCTGAGAGCATTTGCGGAAATCCAAGGCGCTCGATTGCTAATAATTGGCGATGGTGTGGATCGCGCAGGTCTCGAGGCGCTTGCCGCGGATCTTGGCATAACCGCGCATGTGTCGTTTCTCGGGGCGAGACGCGACTTGCGACACCTCTTTGCGGCATCTGATTGCTTTGTAATGCCGTCGCGCTGGGAAGGCTTTAGTATCGTATTATTGCAGGCACTTGCGGGTGGGCTACCGGTTGTTGCTACCGACTACGGTTCGGTGCGAGACGTCATTCGTGAAGGACAGTCAGGTATCATTGTGCCGGTGGATGACGTGACTGCACTCGCAGATGCGTTTTCGCGCGTACGCGCCGAACCGGAGCTTCGAGAGCGTATCTGTTTGGGCGCAAAAGAAGATATTCAACGCTTCTCCATAGAGCCGCATGTTGATACACTGCTGCGGTATGCACAATGAGCCCGCTACACCGGAAGCAATTCGAGGATATGCTGAAGAGTACATTGCTCTCTCGGGTGAGTATAACGATCCGTACGAGCGTGAAAAATTGATCCGCGACTGGATACGTAAACCGGCAATCGCTGCGAATGTTGTGCAGGATTTTTCGCGCCGCGCAGGTGATCCGAAAGGCGTTCGTGTGCTTGATCTCGGATTTGGAAATGGGCTTTACGCTGCGGCTTTTGCGCGCGCGGGTGCTCGGGTAGACGGACTTGAAGTCAGTGAATCATTGGCAACAATTGGTCAAAAAATATGCACCGAGCAAGGGCTCGCCACACATTTGCAGCTCTACGATGGCACACGCTTTCCATACGACGACGCAACGTTCGAATATGCATATACAATTTCGGTAATCGAACACGTGACAGACCCTGAACTCTTTTTAAAAGAGATCGCACGTGTATTGAAATCGAATGGTGCGCTCTACCTCACGTTTCCGAATCGTTTCGCACCGAGAGAAACGCACACGGGAGTTTACTTTCTTGGCTATCTGCCGCGCTCCATTGCAGCGATCGTTATGAACAAATTGTACAAGCGCAATACCGTAGAAGAGATCAATTTACATTTTCTCAGCCTCTTCTCATTTATGCGACTACTGAAGCGCTCGGGAGCTCCACTGTCGATCGTGTTCGAAACAGAGTCATCGTCCCGCATACTCGGGCTCATAAAGCGGGCGCTCAAAGTTTTTGGAATTCACCATGGCGCGATTCTCGGCCACACCATGCTGGTGCTTCGAAAGGGTAACTAGATAGAGTCACGAAAATAATCGACAGTTCTTCGGAGCCCGTCGTCAAACGAAACGCGGGGTTTCCAACCAAGGCGTCGGATTTTTGCAGTTGATAGCGCATATCGGAAGTCGTGTCCGAGACGATCGGCAACATACGCAATCATTGATTTCGACTTCCCGGTGAGCGCTAGAACTTTATATACGACGTCGATATTTCGAAGCTCCGCAGAGGCACCTACGTTGTACGCTTCTCCTATTTTTCCCTTTTGCAGAATAACTTCAAATGCAGACGCCGAGTCCTCAACAAACACCCAATCGCGTACATTTGTTCCTTTACCATACAGGGGTATTTTTTGACCTGACAACAGTCGGGTGATACACACCGGAATGAATTTTGTTCTGTCTTGCCCGGGGCCGTAATTATTCGACGAGCGCGCAATAACAACCGGTAGCCCGTAAGTTTCTCGGAATGCACGCATAACGTGCTCCGCGGATGCTTTTGAAGCGCTATACGGACTGTTCGGAAGCATCGGGTGGCTCTCGGTAAATGGGGCAGCGTTTTTCGTGAGCGCGCCGTACACCTCATCGGTCGATATATGGAGCACGCGCGTAACGCCATGTGCGCGCGATGCCGCGGCAATATTGTGCGTCCCGAACACATTCGTTTCCAAAAAAAGTGCAGGATTCTTGATACTCACATCCACATGCGTTTCTGCCGCAAAGTGCACGACGTGGGTCGGTTTAAACTCGGCAAATATCCGCTCTACGGCTTTTGCATTGCGGATGTCGCATTTTCGGAACGTAAAATTCTTTGTATTCCACACATGAATATTCTTTTTGTTTGCAACGCTCGTGAGTGAATCAATTACAACCACATGCGACAAAGGGTACTTCTCTACCATCATGTTCGTGAAGCAGCTTCCCATGAATCCCGCTCCACCTGTTATGAGAATGACCTCGTTATTTCTTTTTGCCATGGCGTTCACGCATGAAGCTCGACGCTTCGTGCAGGCTGTCGATTGTGCCTATATCAAACCATTCCTTCTGTAGTTCAATGGCATGCAGACCACCGGACTTCAAGTATTTATTGTTGACCCACGTAATCTCTTTTTCCCCGCGTTTTGAAGCCGGCTGTCCCACCATCTTCTTAAACACGGTGTTGTCGTATATGTAGACGCCAATAACTGCAAGGTTTGATTTCGGATGTTTCGGCTTTTCTATGATCGAGGTGACTTTTCCGCGCCCGTCCACGGTCGCGATACCGAATCGGTGCGGATCGGGTACTTGTTTTAGAAATACTGTTGCGCCCTTTTTGAAATTCTGTATGTGCGGTGCCAAATCGTCTTCTATGATGTTGTCGCCGAGGTAGAGCACACAGTCGTCATCACCAACATAGTCCCTCGCTATATACAGTCCAAAGGCGATGCCGTTTGCATCATTCTGAATACCGTACACGATTTGAATCTGCTTTCCGGTGGTTTTTGACGTAAAGTACTGACCACTCCCGAGGAGCTGCACGAAGTCGTCTAAGTGATGCGGCGATGTAACGATCATGATTCGGTCTACTCCCGCCGCCGCAAGCTTCTCAACGGCATAATAGATGACCGGTTTGTCGTACACCGGAAGCAGATGCTTATTCGTTACACGGGTGAGTGGATCGAGCCGAGTGCCGCGGCCGCCGGCTAAAATAACGCCTTTCATTGCCCTGAAACAATATAGTATTTGCATATCAGGAGCAAATGCGCAGAATGAGGCACATGACACGTGCTCTCGTTACCGGTGGTTCAGGCTTTATCGGCTCAAAGCTCGTACATGAGCTTTCCAGGCGCGGATACGATGTCCGATCGCCTCGGCACAACGAGATGGATATTACAGAGGAACATTCGGTACGCGAATATTTTGACTCATTTAAACCGGAATGGGTGTTTAACCTCGCCGGCTATCGAGGCAATGATGCAGCGGAGGCTGAGCGCCTGAACGTGATGGGCACAAGAAATATACTCGACGCGTCTCGACGAGTTGGCGCGCATGCATGTATTCATGCGGGCACGTGTATCGAATATGGCGACGCTCCAACGCCGTTTACAGAAGAGGGGCAAACACATCCCGTAGAGGTATATGGAATATCAAAGCTTCGTGCGTCGGAGCTCGTGATTGATTCGGGAATTCCCGCAGCAGTACTTCGCTTTACCAATGTGTATGGGCCGAACTCTACGCGAGACATTGTGCAAAGAATTCGGCAAGCGCACGCAGATAAAACACTCATACCGGTGAGCGATGACATCGTCCGCGACTACGTGTTTATCGATGATGCCGTCTCTGCGCTCCTTTGCGCCGCGAATCATATCGGCTCTGCAGCGGGCGAAATAGTGAATATTTCGTCGAATCAGGCAATTGCAACTGCCGACGTCGTTCGCGAAGCTGAGCGCATATACGGTATCGCGGCAGGTAGCCTGAGTGCGCCCGAGCCGTATGTGCTTGGTGCGAATCAACAGCGCTCCAACCAAGCCAATAATTCGAAGGCGGCACGAATCATTGATTGGAAACCTACAACTTCGTTTGCAAACGGCCTCCGAGCCTCGCTCGCGTAGCGAGAGCGGCGCTGTTACACTGCTGCAACTACCGCATCGTATGGAAAAAATTCGCGTCGCGCTGCTCTCGTACACGATTGACGGTCGTCGCGCTAAAGGCACCGCTGTGGTTGCCCGAAAGTGCGCCGAGTATCTCATCGAACGGAACGACGCATACGACGTCACGCTGCTCCATTTCGAACCGAGCGACGATCCGATTTACAGCCGTGGCGCACGCGACGTTGTTTTTCCACGGTTTCGTTGGAATATTTTGAACAAACGCTCGATCCGTATGCTCTATTACTTTTTAACAACGCCTGAGCGTTACGACATCATGCAGTGGTTCCAGCCGCGCGTGTATCCGTTCTTCTTTCTTGCGCCCACCAAACACCATGTCGTTTTCATCCACGGAGCCGGTGATATTACAGAAGAGAAGATCAAGTTTATTTTGTCGCGCCGGATCTTCAATTGGACGCTCATGTATCTCGGTCGGTTCATCTCGGCGATGATCGGCGGTTCTGACTATTCGCGAAAAGACATCATTCAGCGATATGGGCTTGACCCGAAGCGGGTCTATGTAATCAACAACGCCGTGGAATCTGCATTTTCACCACAGTCGCGTGATGCCATCGATGCAGCAAAAAAGAAATACGAGTTACCGGATCGATTTTTTTTGGATGTCGCACGGCTCATACCGCATAAAAATTTAATGCGGACGCTCCGAGCCTACCAGCTGTTCAGGGATTTGAACCCGCTGTCCGATCTCCACTTCGTAAATCTGGGCGCACGTGGACAGATCCGTCCCGAGGTGGACCGTTTTCTCGAACAAACGAAATACGCCGACTCCATCCATTTGGTACCGTATGTTGAGCAAGACGATTTGCCAGCGGTGTACAGCGCAGCGTATGCACTTACGTTTGCCGTTGAAAATGAAGGGTTCTGTTTGCCGGCGATTGAGTCGATGGCCTCCGGTACACCGGCGATCATTTCAGACACCGCAGCACCGGATATATCGGGGGATGAAGCATATTTGGTGGATGCACTCGACGAGCAATCTATGGCAGATGCCATGCACGCATTCGCGCATGATGCGTCGCTGCGTGAGCGGTATCGCGAGGCGGGCATGAAAAAAGCTGCACTCCTTACATGGGAGCGCACCGGCGGATCGTTGGAAGAGCTCTATCGAACTGTATTGAAAATGAACCGAGAAAGCGCGTAACGACAGACTTTTCGCGCGCTGCTTCGTACAGTATAGTGTGGCGATGAAAAAAAGAGCGTTTGTGACGGGGATCACGGGTCAGGACGGCTCGTATCTCGCTGAATACCTGCTCTCGCTCGGATACGATGTGTGGGGTCTTGTACGACGCACGAGCCTTGATCCGCTCATGCGCATACATCCGATTGCAGATAATCGAACGCTAAAGCTAGTGTATGGAAGTCTCCGTGACAGCGGTCCGCTTCAGCGCGCGCTTGAGGAGGCGCAGCCCGACGAAATTTACAATCTCGCCGCTCTCTCCGATGTGGGCATATCCTTCAAATGCCCCGAAGAGACCATGGAGACGAATTATTACGGACTCGGCCGACTCATTAACGAAGCGATCAAAATCAATCCGAAGGTGAAGATCTATCAGGCGTCAACCAGCGAAATGTTCGGGAAAACAAATCCGCCACAAAACGAATTATCGCCGTTTCAGCCGGTGAGTCCGTACGCAGAAGCGAAGCTCAAGGCGCACGAAGATTACGTCGTTGGATACCGAGAGCGACACGGTACGTTCATCGCTTCCGGGATTCTGTTTAATCATGAATCACCGCGTCGCGGTCGCCATTTCGTAACGAGAAAAACGACAATTTCGCTCGCGCGCATCAAGCTCGGTCTTCAGGAAGAATTCTCCCTTGGGAATCTCGAAGCGAAGCGCGATTGGGGATTTGCAGGTGATTACGTAAAAGCAATGCATTTGATTCTGCAGCAGGATACACCGGACGATTTTGTTATTGCAACAGGCGAGAGCCACTCGGTGCGCGAATTCGTCGAAGCAACGTGTCGTGCTCTTGAAATTCCGTTACAGTGGCAGGGCTCGGGCTTCGATGAAGTGGGTGTATCAAACGGCAAAACGATTTTGCGTATCAATAAGGAGTTCTATCGTCCGGCGGAAGTTGATTTTTTGCTCGGTGATGCCACCAAGGCTCGCACACAGCTTGGCTGGAAACCAGAAGTCGACTTTGACGAGCTAGTGCGAATGATGGCGGATGCCGATCTCGCAGATCAAAAAAAGAAGCTATGAAAAAAAAGATTCCCGCGAAGCGCACCCGCTGGGTAGCGGTCTCCGGTGGGTTTGATCCCATTCATATCGGACATGTTCGTATGTTCAAGGCTGCGCGAAAACTTGGCGACAAGCTCGTTATAATCCTGAACAACGACAATTGGCTCAAACAAAAGAAAGGGTACGTGTTCATGCCGGAGGACGAACGAGCAGAACTCATCGGTTCATTTTCATTTGTGGACAAGGTGGTAATTAGTGCCCACACAAAGAAAGATTCTGATACGAGTGTTTCTCGAGATCTTGAACGTATTCGCCCTGCGATTTTTGCAAACGGTGGTGATCGAAAAGCACTCGCCGACATACCGGAGTCAACCGTTTGCCAAGCTCGAGGTATTCGTATGGTCTTTAAT
>JBKJSQ010000157.1:0-2850 GCA_046594495.1 Minisyncoccia bacterium
ATCTTATGAAAACTTATCCCCAATAAGACGCGTCCAATACACGTCCGATGTCCGAAATACCTAGTAAACTGATAGTTAATTCGTTCGCACGAACTACATGTCAGACGACCAGTACCTTGATGGAATCAAATACATCTCCGCAGCCGATGCTGCGGAGGCTTTTGATTTTACTCGCGATTACATCGGTATTCTGTGTAGAACCGGAAAGGTTAACGGACGTCGTATCGGACGAAACTGGTATGTAGATGAGGGGTCGCTCAAATCATTTTTAGTACTGCAGGAACATGCGCGATCTGAGCGTCGACGTGAGCTTGCAGCACAACGCACAGCTGAATATAAGCAGGCGACGTTGTCATCTGCGAGCGTTTCAGTTGCAGCCACAGTGCCCGCCACTCCTACAGTGTCCGCTACGGTTCCTGATTTAGTTGCGAAGCCTACAGCTCCTGTGATGAGCAGTGCGCGTGCGGCAGATGTGGTGACGGCATCGGTTCCATCCGCATCCGCATCGACCTTGGTACGGATGCCTTCAGTGGACACGACAAAGCAGCTCGTTCAAACCTTGCATCAGAAGACTCATCGCAAATTAGATATCTTGCATGCGCATGGCGTGCGTGTGGCGGCGAAAGCAATTGATGGTATTCGAATGCCCATCGGCGTTCCGGAAGAGATGGTTAAGGTATCGCTCTCAAGCGGAATTGCACACGCACCACTTTACGCGGTCACACCGATGGGTGAACTTTTTCATAAAGCTTTTGCACTCACACTTGCATTAGTTCTTACGTTTGGCACCTATTCACTCGTCGACCCAACGTACCTCCGCCTCGCGCTCAAATCAGTTCGGGACTCCGGACAAAATATTTCAGGCGGAGTTCACACGCTGAAACTCATAGCCCTTGATATGCGTATGCCGGTCGCACTCTCTGGAGCAAACCCGACAGCAGCTGCAGCGTCTGCGTTTGAAGACTTGCCTGCGATCGTGACACGCATTGCGCGCTCTATAAATACACGTATCAATAATTTTGTTTTTGCAGTCGCGTTCCCCGGATACATATATGGTGTTGAATCTACGCCGCACCTTTCGCGCGGTACTGTTGCTGTCCAAATCGTGCCACGCCAAGTCTCGACGATTGCGAGCGCACCGATTGCGGTACGTGAACCGGTCCAAACGCAGCAGGCAGTACCCGGCGTTACAACAATTATCAATTATCCGGTAACGGAGCGCGTGATTGAAACAGAGCGTATCCTCGTTGCGGGCGGTTTGACCGAGGAAGTGCTGACTGCACGTTTGCAAGCCCTTGAAGACTCGCTCTCGAGCAGGATGTACTCGCTCACAAATGCGAATTCAACCGCAATTGCTCAGACCTACAATGTTGTCGCTCAGACAAACCGCATCGACGCGCTTTCTGGTGTCGATATTACCAACTCGACCTTTACCAACGGGACTATTATCGGCGGCACGTTTTCAAATGTTGCTTTGACCGGAACCACGTCGATAAGCAACCTCGTCGTATCGAGTGGTGCAACCACGACATTCTCCGGTGGCATTGCACTCACCGGCGGCTGTATTTCAGTCAATGGTACGTGTTTGGGCGGTGGTGGTGCAGGGAATCCGGGAGGCGCAACCACACAGATACAGTTCAATGACAGCGGCGTGTTCAACGGTGCTGCGTCGTTTACCTTTGATCAGGGTACCGGTGTTGTATCAGCGATCGGCGTCTCGACTACCGTAGCAACCTCAACATACATGATTGCGGTGAATTCGACATCGACCAATTTGTTCTCGTCGATTGCTCGCTTCAATAGTGCAGTCATTAACTCACTCGTTTCGACTGCGGTCTCGTTTACGGATCTCATTGCAACAAACTCGACAACCACTAATCTCAATGTGGGCGGCACAATCTCGGGCGCAGGACTTGCATCGTGCTCTGCGGCAGGAGAAAAGCTGCAGTGGAGTGCAGCTACACGACAGTTTGTGTGCGGTGTTGATCAGGATTCAGGCGGGGCAGGATTTTCGACAACGTCTGCTTTGTATTTTTCTTCGGTCGGACTCGCATTTAGTACTACGTCCTCTGACTATTGGAAAACACAAAACAATTTCTTCTCTACTAGTTCGACTGCGTACTTCTCGGCAAACGGTCTCGCGTTCTCAACTACATCCGCGCTGGCGCAGCTCGCATCACTCGACAAAGGATATTTTTATTCAACAACATCAGCCGCTTACAATCTTTCCACCTACGACAAAGGCTTCTTCTTCTCGACAACCTCAGTCAACTATTGGGACTCCACCGTCGCACGATGGGCAACCACATCGGCTGAGTACTTCACCTCACAAGGTCTTGCATACTCCACCACCTCCGCCAACTTCTACTCATCTGTCGGCCTCGCGTTCTCCACAACCTCTGCCTCATATTTCCTCTCACAAAACGGTGGCAACGCATTTAGTACCACTTCTGCCAATTACTTCTCAGCAGTTGGCCTCGCATTCTCCACCACGTCCTCCGACTACTGGAAGACACAAAACAACTTCTTCTCCACATCATCCGCCGACTACGCATCGAATGTATTCATTGGCTCTTCGACTACCATCCCAAAAACATTCACCAACAACACCTTCACTGGCACGAACTCTTTCCAAAACATCAGCGCAACCGGCGCCACCACCACATCACTCTCAACGAGCGTCGCATCAACCTCACTCCTCGTCATCTCCAACGTACCCGGTGCAATCCTCAAAACCACTGTAAACGGCACGGTCGTCGCCGCAATCGCCGGCACCGACTACATCGACTCCGTCACCGGCAACTGGACCGGCACCTTCGACGGACAGGAGGGAAGTTACTACCTTGCAAA